>JBMTVV010000030.1:0-11388 GCA_049451755.1 Bdellovibrionota bacterium | reverse complement strand
ACTTTGACCTTGGATCGCCCGCTTTAGGAAGCAACGAGGGAGAGTTCTTTGGTGTCTACAGTATGGTAAAAATGAAGGGAACGAACAACTCCGTAATGCTCACGAACAATAGTTTTTTCGGTACTCCCTCATTCCCAGAATTGGAACATATCGATACGTCCGAAGAGCTCAATGCCATCAAGAGCTTTCAAGATGCAGATCTTGGAAGCGCAAATGCACGAGTTATTCTTATCTGGGCAAGAGAGAGCTATCAAAATTTTGATCCAATTTTTCGTATCGATGTCGTTACCGGCAATAACCCGGATCGAGTCGTACACAGCTTCTCGTATGTGTACTCAACACTTGTCGCTGATAGCTCTGACATGGGCTTTTATGGGCAAAATCACATGACGAATGGGACGAAAAATGAATGCTACTCATTCGAGTACGTACATAATGGTTCGACGTGGGATCGGGGAGCACAAAAAGCAAACTGCCCTGTTGGTTCAGATAGCGCTATAAGCCTACAGGGGAAAATCAATGGAAATGCTCGCTCACTCCTCGACCCTGGCGTGTCTCTCCTTTCTCCAGGAGGCGATGTGTCCGGCACTATCTGTGAAGGAGTGGGATGTCATTCCTATACCCTGCCGACACTCTCAACGTGGGCTGCATACTGTCCGAGTGACAACGGAGACCTCTCAGTCGGATCTGACACCACGCTCGCGAGTGGAGGATGTTGGAGAGATGTTACTATTAATAATAAGAAAACTCTTTTCCTCACTGACACAACCGCGCCGTACTACTTCCGAACACTGGGATTTGGACCTAATGATGCAAAATTTGATATCGGAACAGTTCCGGTAGGTGAGAAAGTGCGCGTCTATGTGGAGGTGCTCTCAAATGGTCACATCAACGGAAATGAATTTTACAATCCATCAAATGCTCCGCATCAATTGGAGATCTACTATCTTGGCTCCGATACAATTCGATTAAATGGTACTGCTGATATCAACTCGGTGCTGTATGCCTCAAATGCTGATGTCGATGTGCTCGGGAACTTTAATTACTATGGAGGCATCTTTGCGAAGTCGTTAGACGTATCAGGAAGTGCGCTCTTCTTCTACGATGAGGCGCTAGGGGCTCAACCTGCTCTGCACGATATGAACTTTCGACTTCAGAAGGCGAGCCTCCGGTATCGGTAGCTCAGTTATTCTCTAACTCAATCGTCCTCCTGATAGGCGGAGAGTGACACCGAACTTCACTCTCCGCCGGCGTCCATCACACCTTCGCTACCGCTTTGAACAACTATTCGTTCTACTGTGGTTTCAGTTCGTTAACAGAATCTGTACTTTTAGCCTTGTGCAAAGCGCTGGAATGTTAAGTTATAGAGGTAACTATCCGAAACTTCTATTAATTTAAATGATACTATGAGGCCACGCCCAAAATCTGCCGAGTCTAAGGCACTGAATATACCGGTAAAAAGCTCTATTACACCGCTAAAGCTCGGTCTCGTCTTGTCAGGGGGAGGCTCTCGAGCTGCGTACCAGGCTGGTGCCCTCAAAGCGCTTATCCCCTATCTTGAAAAGCATCCAGACAAAATCTCTATCATCATCGGAAGCAGTATAGGCTCTGTTAACGGCCTCGTGCTCGCTGCGTGTATGGGGGAGGGGCTAGAGCATGCTGTCTCCCAACTACAGAACCTCTGGCGAAAGAGAAATTTTCGCAACACCTTTGCAGGCTCTCCTCGAGCGGCGTTTTTTCGCGCCATCAGAATGGCGTTCGTACAGTGGATGGCACCTGGCCCAACACCGACGAAGGACGCTATTTTTGATCCGACACCGCTCATGCGAGAAGTCGACGAAGTGATCCTCAAACATGGAGGACTCAGTCCAACAAAAAGAGCATCTACTATAGAAGCCGTGGGTGTCATGACAACCGTAGAAGCGCTCGAGAGAAAACCTCTCCTCTTTCTCAGCTCACACAAAGAGATTCCAAAAGAGTATATGACCGGAGCAACCTTTGAGGTCTATCAAGTAGAGGATCTCACAGCTCGACATGGATTTGCTTCTGCGGCACTCCCAAGTGTCCTTCCCCCAGTAGAAATCAATACCGGCGAAAAAAAGATTCAACTCGTCGACGGTGGTATTTCCCAAAATGTACCTGTTGATCCAGCTGTTCGACTCGGCGCTGAGCGGGTCATTATTCTTGATATTTCAGGACGCGCATTTTGGCTTGATCAGTATAATGAGGCTCACGATTCGAGACCGTCATGGGAGGTCCCTGCTGGAATTGAGACATTTTGCATGCGTCCACCAGAGACCCTTGTTATTAGAAACAAAGCCCCCTTCGGTCCTATTTTGAAAGATGCGGTATCAGGCTCTTCTCGTAAATTTGCAGAGGCACTCGGGGCCACATGGCCAGTATTTCGCCTGTTGAAAAATAAGCTCGGCGAAGAACTCGCATACGAAGTAATGACCTATATTGCTCTCGATAAAGATTATATTCATGGACTTATTGAGCGAGGCTACCAAGAAGCGAAAGCAATGCTTGCACAACATAAAGCACTCCACTTCGAACAACACTCCACCTTTGAAGAGCTAGTAGCCGTCAGTGGCGAGTAGTGTCTGTTTTAGGAAAGGCTTACTGGCTTAGGTGTGGCATCGCTCTTGTTTCCGGGCTCTCGGGACCGGGCTCTCGGGTCCGGGCTCTCGTTTCCGGGAGTGCGATTCTTCTGAGGACACTTTGTGGGAACGGAATGAAAATCGGTGGTAAGCTCTAAGAGCGACTCCAGTAGCTCCGATGTGCCTTCAAGCTCTTTGCTCCATGCAATCGGGAGCTCCCGCTTCAGCGCCTCTGCTTCATCCCGTAATCGCTGACTTACAGGCGCAACAGTGAGGATAAGGACTGGAAAGCGAAGTCTTTGGAGGAATGGCAAAGCATGAAAGTGACCATTGTGCCCTCGGAAAGGAAGCCCAAGAGGGAGCCGCTCTTCTAACCAGTCAAAGAGTCTTTCTCGACGAGCAATAGGAGGACGAGACTCTCCATTTATTACGATAGCATTGCGAACAAGTTTCTGTTGCGTGAGCGCAATCTTCCAAAGGATTAACGAAGCCATGCCGTAGGTAACAAATGCAGCTTGCCGGATACGATGCTGAGAAAGGCACTCCATCGTCTCATGGGCGAGAACCTCTAAATTCTGGTAGTCAATAGAGCTGTACGAAATTTTTAGAACTCGAGCGGTATGCGATTTCTCTTTTACAAAATCCGCGAGCCATGGCGGAAGTGATTCTTTCGCAGACGCATCTATAAGAAAACACAATGGTCTTCCACTCTCTGATACTTCCTGAATTTCCATCTGTTCAATAGGTCTCATTTCTTTCCGGTTCCCATTTGCTCAGCGTTCTGCGGTGTGTAAACATTACTGCACCGATGGAAGAAAAGCGAATGGAAGAGTATCATGAAAAAAACTACTAAGGAGCTCTTACAGCTGCTCCAAACACCGCCGCTCCAGAGGATAGAAGGCCCTCCCCCTTCCTCTCAAATCTCTTCTTCCGACCTCTCCCCTCCTCTTTCTCATCAAATAAAGAATCAGTACCGTCCTTCGAAAATAATCCGACCGAAAGATATTCAACCGAGAGAGGCTCACATCATTTCATTCCCGAGTGCTCCCGTTCAAGATACCGAGGGGACGGAGAAGGAGACAATCCTACAACGGACACAGCTAGGGGAAATTACGGCGCAAGATACAGGCACTACTCGCACTACGTCTGAGCCCCACTGCGGTCCCTTTCAGTTCCAACCAGAATCAGAAACACCTCTTTCGAATGCTCAACACGAGGAAGCATTCCCTGCTGACCCACTAACGCCGCTTGTTCGCTCGTACGATTGCAAGCACTATGACTGTTGCCTTGAGCTTGCTGCGGCTCTTAACTGGGAGAACTTCACATGTTCAGGTTGTGGGGGAGATATAAACCAACACCTCGTGTGGAAAGCAAATCTTGCGAAACGCGAGGATGAAGTTGCCAACCGCCTGTGTAAAAAAACACGTATCCGATTCGCGTAAACATACGCATATAACTCTCTTGCAGCTATTCGCCCACCGGCTCTGATTCCGCACCACCGTTCTGCGAGCATAAAAGAAGGTAGAGCCCACCGAGAGCTGCAAGCACATACGCTTTAGCACGGATCAAAAGTGCCACTCCCATCGCTTCAGCGGGAAGAGCTCCGAGCAAAGTTAGGTAGTAAACGAAAGCGCCCTCTTGTACTCCAAGTGCCTGCGGGGTCACAGGCAAGGCGCTAATAATGAGAATGATAGGAACTACAATAAAAAGTTCACCAACGGGTGCATTGGTCCACCCTACAGCATGAGCACATGCCAGCACATTCACTACGGCGAGGGCATGGAAGGCAAACGATAACGCTACTACGACACTGATTTTCCTCGGACAACTGGTACTCACACGGAGGGCTTCTTGAAAAAGTGCCCCCTGCCTGGCTACTACTGCTCCGATTTTCGGTAATAGCCCGACTCCGCTCACCACAGACTTTGAATACAATAAGGCCGTACACCCAACAAACCCCAGAAACAGCAGGAGAATAGTGAGTCGCTCGGGAGTCTGAACTCTATCTGTAATGAACGAAAAGACCATGCCAAGCATGAGCATCGTAAACAATCCAGAATATCGCTCTAAAAATGTTGCAACAGCAGTTCGCCTCTGTCCCTGAGCTCTCCCAAGATGCCAGCTTCGCGCAGCATCTCCTCCGATGAAGCTCGGAAATAGGAGATTAAAGTAATATCCAGCAAGATAGAGTCCATAGAGGTGTGATGTACGTTCCTCAACCCCTTGAGTTCTCAGTAAGACTTTCCACTTCAGGACACTCACATAGATGAGCACAATACTAATGAATAAGAGATACGCGATCCATTCGAGAGTAAGATTTTTAAATACTCCTACTACCTGTGAAATCGGTATGTACGAGAAAATAAATCCAATAATGGCAACACCACAAGCAGTCTTTAAAAACGCAAGGGGGAGCGACGCTGATTTTTTTTCGCGTGCCGACTCATCGTGGTCTTGAATACCCTGCAGCGCCACATACTCTATAGACTGGCTGACCTTTGTTCGCACACTCCTCTCCGTCACTCTCTTGTCTCACTCGTAGCTGAGATATTCAGCGGAGCTTCTGAGCGAGGCACACCCGCTAGCTCCTTGAGCACCCGCCGGTAACCTTCAGCGGTTAGCCGAGCAGTTTCCTCCCAACGAAATCCTTTCGCTCGCTCCCTTCCCTGCTCTCCAAGCCTTTCAGCGAGTGTTTCATCATTAAGTACAGCCAAGAGATGGCGGGTGGCCTGTGCGACATCCTTCGGGTCGAACAATAAAGCATCAGCACCGACTACTTCCGGCAGAGAGGACGTATTTGAGCTTACCACCGGGGTGGAAGAGGCCATCGCTTCTAATGGAGGCAAGCCGAACCCTTCATAGAGACTCGGATAGAAAAATACGGTAGCCGTTCGATAAAGCCGCCTGAGGTCATCATCTGAGACAAAACCTGTTAATCGGACATACTGTTTCAGATCAAGCCGTTCAATTTCCGCTAGGAGAAGAGGGTACTGACCATCATTTGCAATACCCCCAGCCAAGACGAGGAGAGGAATTGGTGTTGCACCCGATATTCGCTCCCTGACGACTTCAGCAAATGTCCGTAACATAAAGGAGATGTTTTTTCGCTGATCAATACCTCCAACATAGAGAATCAATGGGACCTTGGGCTCAAGTGAGAACTTCTCTCGAACCGCCTTACTCTCTCCATCCTCTGCGAAGAACCGCTCATCCACCCCAAGTGGTGTCACGATAATCTTATTACGAGGAACACCAAGAAGGGTGTGTACATCAGTTGCGGTATGCTCGCTGATGGCAAATATAGCCCGAGCATTTCGAATGGATTGTAGCTCAAGCCACCGCGCAAATTGAAAACGCAGATTATTCTTCTTCGGCGCGTAAAGATCTTTGAAGATCAGAGGAATCAGGTCGAGTACCGTTACGATAAACGGTGTACGACACCATGTTGGCGCATCAGCATGAACCGGGAAGTGGAGAATATCAGCTGCTCCATGGGCACCCTTTCCCATCAGACACGGATATACGACCTGATGTTTTATGGTATGCCTTCCGACCGGGAGTCGTTCAACGAACTTCTCGCAAAACCCTCCTCTTCCAATCTGTGAATAACGAAAATGGGAAAGTTGTTCACCAACCCCCAAGAGAGCGGGGAGGCGGTGATACAGCTCGGACACATAACGCCCTGTGCCTCGGATAGCATGTGCACGGAAGTCAGGATCAAGGGCACTCGTATCAAGCGCAACACGCATGAGCGGACTCCTCTAATCGAAAGAGTTCTGTTACCCTTCGCGAGAAATTTTCATATGACAACTCTTGAACACGGGCTTTCCCCGACCGTATTAATCCATTCTTCAACTTATCCGAAGCTAATATCTTGTCATACAGGACGGCAAGATGAGCGGGCTCCTTTCGATCTACTAAGATCCCCCCATCCTGAATAGTCTCCGGAAGGGCAGAAGATGCATAGGCTACGACTGGAAGACCGAAATGCATCGCCTCAACTACCGGGAGGCAAAAGCCTTCATGCTCACTCATGCAGAGGTAGAGATCACTCTCCTCGTAAAGAGCCCTAAGCTCTGAATCTGCCAAACACCCTGGAAACTCGACAGCATCCCTGAGCCCTAGCTGTTCGACCATATGCCGAATCGAAAATGCATAGAGCTCCGTATCGATATCGATACCAACAAGCCAAAGACGGCTCGTTGGAGCAATGTGGTGCCGGAAAAAGTAGAAACTACGCACAATATCCTGGAGACACTTATTGGGAGCAAAACGTCCAACATGTAGCAGATGCGGCCCAGGAGTTGCCCGCAAAAGGTCACGAATACCAGGGTTCGCTTCTTCTCTCCATCGCTCCGGATCGACGGCTAGCGGCAGCACTTCCGCATGAACACCCAACTCCCCAAGTTCACAAGCATTAAAGGTTGAATCAGCCAGGATTCGATCTGAAAGCGCCAGCAACTCTGGTAACTCTTTCATCCCACTCCGAATATCTCTTACGATTCGCGGGTTCACACCCTCGAACCAGTGAGGGGGAGTAAGATTGTGGTAGACAATGGTACGGCGTGCTTGAGAAAGACTCCGATAGACCTCATTGAGTGGGGAACCCAGCGAATAGTGTAAAATGACCTCCCCATGACAATCTACTGGAAATTCATTAAGGGGCCGGGAAACACCAGCTAACTTCGGATGGGTGTGAATGGCGTAGATCTCACTCTCATAGCCACACTCCTGAAAAACTCGCTGAAACGATAATACCTCGCTAGAAATGGCATCCCCATAACTCAACGTATGTACTAGCTGATGAATACTCTTTTCACTCATGGACTGTTGCCTGTTTTCGCCTCACGAAAAGGCTCGCTCAAAGGATTATAAAGCCTCCGCAAACCCTTCCTGCCGAGATACATAGACCCTGATACCGACAAGGATGCTCACTATGCTCCACACCAGTAGCTGACCAAATTCAACCGCCGTCGGGGCAACTCCGTGAAAGAGCACATCTTGGTATACAGAAGTGAACACCGCAAATGGATTAAAAGCAAGAAAAGGCCGAAACTCTGCGGGAACAACATCTTCCGGATAGAGGATTGGGCTGAGAAAAAAAAGCAGGGTTAGGGCATTTCCCACGAGATGCTGCACGTCACGAAAAGCCACATTGAGAGTCGCGAGAGCGAGAGCAATGCCGTACAAGAATACCGTCTGCACTACCATGAGCAGTGGGAGCACAAGTAGTAATCCTGTGAACTTGACGCCAAAAATCAGCATAAAAAGAAAGAGCAGCGGCAGCGACAGGATAAAGTGTACAAGACTCGTGAGCACGGATACAGCAGGTAGCAACGCTGCGGGGAAAAGACTTTTCGTGATGAGACTTCCTCCTGAGGAAACCGAGATACTCCCTTCTATGAGAGATGATGAGACATGAATCCACTGCAACAATCCACAAAAGAGAAAAATAGTATAATTCTCTACCTGATCGAAGCGAATATAGTACTTAAACACGAGGGTATACACTGCCATCAAACACAGTGGATTCAGGAAAGACCACAACATACCGAGGAACGAGCCACGGTACCGAGCGTGCATGTGTCGCTCTACGAGTCCGACAATAAGGGCTCGGAATTTCCACAGCTCTCGCAAATGCTCTAACACTGTCCGTACCTCCCGATCCTCTTACTCATTACAAAACTCAACGCGCTATGATACGGCTCGACTCTGTGGAACTCGATCCTGTGTGCTTTCGATATCGCTCCCCTCGTCGATCACACTCCACTGTGTCTCCAGAAATACCTTCCCCACTTGAGCCCGAGAAGAGCGTACGGAAAACTTCAACGCCTTCTTCCAATAGTCATACGGGTATCCATCTTCCCGATGAGCCGCAATGTCTAACCAGTATTCACCATCAAGAAGAGACAAGCGTGGAATGTGACACCGCACCTCATTACTTCTCTCGCTGAAATTGAGTGTCACCTGCTCGATATGCGTATTTGTACCGAATAAGAGGGTGCCATCTCCGTGGTGAACGCCAAGTCCAAAGACGAGCTCACCTGATAACGATTCTCGCCACGCAAACGGGATCACGATTTCGACCCCTTCATCGGGGTGAAATACGAATCGCTCTTCCCCGCTCCCATTGAGCAAACGCACTCCGAGTATCTCAACCTCTCGACTCCCCCACCGCGCTTTCTCGTCAGAAGCTTCCCCAGGAGTAGCTTCAGCATGGACCCCCTGGGCACCAGAATCACGATGAAGCCCTCGATCTTGCGATTCCTCATGCTGGCATTCAAGTGCATGCTCTTCTCGATCCTCAAAGAACTGACGATAGGCATCAATTACCCGTCGCGGTTCACCACGGTCGCGCACTTCTCCCTTCTCAAGCCAGAGCACTTCATCACACCACCGCTCCACAGCTGCGAGATCATGCGTCACGAGCATCAACGTGACTCCCTTTTGTCTCAGCTCTGAGATCTTTCCTTTACATTTTGAGATAAATCCCTCATCCCCGACTGCTAAGACCTCATCAATGAGTAGCACCTCCGGATCACAATGAATTGCAAGGCTAAACCCGAGCCGCATAAACATCCCAGAAGAGTATGTACGCACCGGTTGATCGATAAAGTCTTCTAACTCAGCGAACTGAATAATTTCATCGAAGCGTTGTTCGATTTCACGCCGGGAAAGTCCCTGAATCATGCCGCCGAGAAAAATATTCTCTCTGCCGGTAAAATCCGGGTGAAAACCCGCTCCAAGCTCTATGAGCGCAGAAACTCTCCCTGCGCGTGAGATGCTTCCCGTGTCCGGTTTATAAATTCCGGTAATCAACTTGAGAAGTGTCGATTTCCCAGAACCGTTCCGGCCGATAACACCGACTGAGGCGCCCTTTGGAATACGCATGGTAAGCTCTTTCAAGGCAACGGTCTCAATGGCCTCCGGCTGCGCGGACTTTCGAAAGAGGGAAACTAACAGGCTCTTAAAAGTAGAATATCCCCCTTGATGGAACCGACGGACAAATGATTTCGATACACCTTGAAGCGAGATCGTATACTCAATTGATGCTTGTGGCTGCTTAGCAACCGCCACGATCTCATCTCTTAATAATTCGTCCATATTCTTCCAAGAGGCACACTACTTTCACCCACGCGCGTGTACTTATCACCGCAGCTTTCATGGATGATGACTATCGGTTAGCTAGTTGACCAGGTAAATCTCGGGCAGGTTACGCCAACGGCTTCCGTCGTCCATTCCATAACCAACAAACCATTCGGGTCCATCGTATTCAAAACCACACCACTTTGGAGAAAAACTCGGATCACCTACTGCCCGTCGAACAAGCACAGCAACCTGCACCTCAGCAGCTCCACGACCGATCAAACTTTCATGTATCGTCTTGAGCGTCCTCCCAGAATCACAGATATCGTCGATAACAAGCACACGCCGATCTTTCACTGGGAGATCCGAAAAGCGTACCGTTACTCCGGAAGGAAGTGCTGTATTCTCCTCTCCATTGTATGCCCAAGACTGAACAGGGTTTACTTCAAGTGAGTTCTTTACCGCTCGAGAGATATCCGCAAAAAAGTAGAGTCCACCCCTCATAACAGGAAGCGCGAGGACATCCCTGCCCCCATCTGAAGCAGATGAGTCAATCCAATTATCAATCTCACTCCCAAGAACTTGCACCCGAGCATCAATCTGCTCTCTTGAATACAACAAATGATAATGCTGAGGCACTTTGCTCACGAGAACTCCTTTTGAAAAATGACGATGTACACCATTTCAATGACTTACATCATGCAAAACTACCATGGGCGAGTATATGCCGATGAGCGAGAATTCTACCCCAGAGCCCTAGGAAATACAAAGTACCTGTATCGACGAGTTGAAGACGACTAACTGTGCTAACTACTCTAATATTCGTATACTTAGGTGAGAATACCCTCTTGTTCGCGAGTAATTCTGCATCGGACTTTATCATGTAAGTAGCACCTGGAGCGCCTATGGTCCCCAGTAATAAACATCAGAGAAAGCCCCCCTACAAAAAGAGCAGGGGTTGGCAACATCTTCGCCTCTGGCTTCTTGCTTCCGTGCCCCCCCTACTTCTCGCCTGCGCTCCAAAACGCCTTCCTCTTCCTCCCGGCGTGGTTCCGAAGCAGGGGCAGGTACTCCAAGCAGAGGAAGAGTATGGGCAACAGGTATTCCGACAGCTAGCAGAACGATTTGAGCTCGATACAGACGATGGACGAATCAATCGAGTCCGGCAAATCGTTGATGCACTGACTCAGGTCGAAGATAATCATCACAACATATGGCACGTACATGTTTTTAAGGACGATTCTTTTCACAATGCTGCAGCAACCCGTGGAAATTATATTTTCGTATGGAGTCCGCTCATTGATCTGGTTCCCAACGATAGCGAACTTGCCACAATTCTGGCCCACGAGATCGCTCACGTTCTTGCCGGGCACACCCAACCTGATCCAGCTGAGGAGTTTAAGAAGATCATCACGAGTATCAGTAGTGAAACAGCGAGACAGATTATCCTACAAAGTGGAAATGCCGCAGCGGGAAGCCTCGCGAACTTAGGGGCAATGCTTACCGCAGAACTACTTCAAGCCTTGATGATTAATCCGAATCAACAAGCGCTTGAGCTTGAGGCTGACCAACTCGGGCTCTTTATCATGGCAAGAGCTGGGTATAATCCCGAAAGCGCAATTCGATTCTGGGAACGGACAGCACGCGTACCCGAACTACAGCAAGCAACGTTCGAGTTTCTCTCCAGCCATCCTTCCTCTGA
>JBMTVV010000029.1:0-11401 GCA_049451755.1 Bdellovibrionota bacterium | reverse complement strand
ATTGTAGTAAGCGGGAAAATACGAGGCTTGAATCACCCCAATAACTCGATGAGAAGAGGATGCTGGCAGCATCTCGCATTAATCCACTCACGAGTTGGTTCTGGTCTGGGGCACCGAGGATGATGAGAGATGGACGGAAACCCACCTGAAGATTTCCACGAACAAGGCTTAGTAGTACTGGTGGAGAGAGATGTGTGATGTTTGCAAAAATCACATCGCTATACCGTTCTTTCCCATCCTCTCCCTGAACGATTACTCCACCAGCAATTACTTTTTGAGCGAGACTTTCTCCGTTGGGAACACGAATAGAAGTCGAGTTTGCATCATTTGTGAAGAGAAAAATTCGACCCGGTGAGACTTCCGAGAAAAAATGGGACCAAGTAATGAGGTGCGTTTCCGATGACAGCTCAGAGTGAAGGTGTAGAGGGCTACCAGGCTCGAGGTAGTCGAGTACCACTGTATTAGCATTTTGCGGGCGAGAAACTTTTCGATCCGTGCTGAGTGTTTGCCAGCTTTTTTCCAGCGCCCGAGGTACATCTCTCGGCTGTACCTGCTCTAAGTGCCAAACTCTTTTAATCTCACCTTCCATAACTTTCTGTAGCTTGGCCTTTTATAGGAGACGCCACTTGTGGCCATACCGTGCTAATAGCTCATCACTCTCTGTGGGTCCCCATGTTCCACTTTCGTAGTCATACAATGCCGCATTTCCCTTCTCTTCCCAGGATTGAAATAACGGCTCGAGTAAAGACCAAGATTCCTCAATTTCATCACTACGAGTGAAAAGGGTGGCATCACGCTTCATTGCATCAAGCAATAACCGCTCATATGCCTCCGGCGAAGAAAGTGCGAAGGAATCCTGATATTGAAAGTCCATAAGAACGGGTTTCGCTCGAAGTCGGGGACCTGGGGGTTTTGAGTTGATACAAAAAGAAATGCCCTCCTCTGGTTGTACTTGTATTGCGAGATAATTTTGTTCAAGCCGATTTGTGAGTCGCCCCTGAAACATCGTCGATGGGGGCTGTTTGAAGTAGATCGCAATCTCGGTAATACGTCGCGGTAATCGCTTGCCTGCTCGGACATAAATCGGAACACCGCTCCAACGCCAATTATCGATCTCAAGTCGCATGGCGGTAAATGTTTCCGTCGTTGATCCTCTCACAACGCCATCTTCCTCGTGGTAACCAGCGACCTTTTCACCTGAGACGAATCCAGAACTGTACTGAGCGCGGATTACCTGCGCTGGATCTACTCGCTTCAGTGAACGTAGCACCTTTACTTTTTCATCTCTGATACTGTCTGGATTCGAGAGACTGTAAGGAGGTTCGATACAGACGAGGGCCAACATCTGTAAGAGATGGTTCTGAATAATATCTCGCGTGATACCACTTTGATCAAAATAGCTAGCGCGAGAGCCGACACCAATGCTCTCACAAACAGAGATCTGAACATGGTCTATGTGCTCCCGCGACCACAGAGGCTCGAAGATCCCATTCGCAAAACGAAAAACGAGAATATTTTGAACCGTCTCTTTTCCAAGATAGTGATCAATACGATAAATCTGAGATTCATTAAAATGCTGCTGTAGCTCTAGGTTTAGCGCTTTGGCAGAGCTGAGATTGAATCCAAAGGGTTTTTCAACGACAAGTGCAGATGGTTGAGGAGAGCCGAGGAGACTCTTGCCAAGTCCAACGGCCTCTAGATTTCTCGCCACTGGTCCAAATTGACTTGGGGAAGTCGCTAGGTAAAAGAGAGGGTTAAAGCTTTCCTGGCTGTCTTTTTGGAGTTGGTGAAGGCGAGTTTTTAATTTTTCAAAATCTTTTGGGTTTTCACTATTCAGTGGCTGGAAAAAGAGACGAGATTCAAATCGAGCCCACACGCTTTCATCAAGCGGACGTCGTGAGAACTTTTCTAATGACTCTTTTGCGCGTTTTCGGAACTCCTCATCCGATAAGGGAGTCCTCGATGAGCCAATGATGTGGAATTCTGAAGGCAGATAGTCATCCGCCGCCAGATTATAGAGCGCGGGTAGCAGCTTGCGATGAGTCAGGTCCCCGGTAGCACCAAAGATAACGAGCGCAGTACTCGGAGGACGCAGTACCCTATTCTCACCTTCTTGAAAGAGCCCTTCCATTCGTAATTATTCCTTGCTCGGTCGAGAGACACTCCAGCTTTGCCATGGCTGGTCACATTGAACCGAAGTGTAACATATTTGAATTAAACCAGAAAACTGGGAACCTTCGTTCTCAATTAAGAATCTGTTGATTTAAGCAGCCGTCAACTGAGAGCGTTTTTGCTCCACAGCTGCAATCAGCTCTTCATAGGACTGAACAAAGGCCTCCACTCCATCTCTCTGTAGTTCTTCAAGGAGCGCCTCAAGATTGACTCCTACTTGCGCTAAGTTCTCTAAAAGAGTTGTAGCCGCTTCAGGCGCTGTAGTGATTGTCTCGCGGACAGTTGCATGCTCTAACAGCGAGTTGAGAGTTTGTGGAGGGAGTGTATTTACCGTCTCTGCTCCGATGAGTTCCTCTACATAGAGGACTGGTGAAAAGTCAGGATTTTTAGTGCCAGTGCTTGCCCATAGTGGTCGCTGAACACGTGCACCTTGTTCACCATACCTCGTGAAGGCTGATTCACTGAATATCTCTTGAAATCTCTGATAAGCACATTTTGAGTTTGCAATCCCGACAGTGCCGATGAACTGCTCCATTGAGGGACCCAGTTCAGCCTTTTTCTTCGTTAACTCTCTCTCCACTATTGAATCAACCCGAGATACGAAAAAGCTCGCTACAGAGCTTATGGCGTTTCGTTGTGCATCGTCTAGGTTTTGCAGAGCGTTGATGTAGGCATTGGCAACCCGTGTGTAGACGTTACATGAGAATATTAACGTTACATTGACGTTGATTCCCTTTGATAGCACCTGTTCAATGGCGTCAATTCCAGCATCAGTTGCTGGAATCTTAATCATGATATTAGGGCGTTGGAGTCTTTTCCATAGTCGCACGGCGGCCGCTACTGTACCCTGAACGTCATGAGCCAGTTTTGGAGAAACTTCAATGCTCGCATACCCATCCCTCCCCTGAGTGTTCTCATAGGTCTCTCGAAGAAGATCAGCCGCAGCGCCAACATCGTCTATCATCAGAGTCTCACAGATCTGATCCGCATCTCCTCCCTCCTGAGCAAGCTGTGCGATTTTTTCATCGTAATGGCTTGTATCAGCGATTGCTTTCTTAAATATGGTAGGATTACTTGTGAGACCACTAACCCCACAATCGAGTAGGCGCTTCAGCTCTCCAGAACGAAGAACATCGAGAGATAAATTGTCGTACCAAATAGACTGGCCGAGTTCGTTAATTTCTTTGATGTATTGATTCTTCGTCATAGTCTTTCCATTCTTTGGTTAAGCACTGAACTCAAGCGTTCCCGCGAGGCTGACAATTTGTGTGCCGAATAAATTCAGTCCTCACGAGTTGTTGCTTCGTTCCATGCCTCATGCATACGCGAGGCATATACGGAACGTTCTAACAAATTCCTAGGGAATCGACGAGGGTAATCGTTTGCTCAAGTAAAAATGTTGAGCCGAGCCGATTATTTTGCCTGATTATTTGATGGGCTGGTGAGATGTATCCCTGGTGAGTTGGCGGGTCCGCGCTTTCTCAATAGCATGCAGGCCGTCAGTGATGAGTAGAGCCCGATTCGGCAGGGCTCTTTGCCCAACTCGGAGAAGGCGCTCATCGCCAGTTTGAACTGAGATGCAGTTCCCAGTTTGCAGAATCCTACCTCGTGAGCAGTGATTTCGCGTAAGAGGTCGGCGCACGAGGGGTGGAATAGTGGTCACTAAGTAGCTCCTCAATAATGAATTAGCTCTTTACTACTCGATAGCCTAGTACCGCTGCACAGGTAGTCAAATAAAATCGATATATCAAAAAGGATTTCTCTCTAAGAGAGCCCTACCTACTCATGGGGAGCTCTATTCGGAGCTATGAGAGAGAGATGAGCCTTCCAACAAGGTCATATCCAGCAACCTCAGTAATTTCAACAGTACCGAATCTACCATTGTGACAATCCTCCGCCGGTATCCCCTCGTCAATATCATTAATGATGACTTCCCCATCCACGTCAGGACCCTGCCAGTGAGTCCGAGCTCGCAAAAGGAGATCACTTTCTTGATGAATTCCCTCGAGTAGTACCTCTTCAGCTTTTCCAACATACCGTTGAAGGCCTTCAGTCTGAATTTCTTGTTGCACCTCCATGAGGTAGTCTCGGCGAGCTTGCTTCTCACTATCTTCAATCTGTCCATCGAGCTCAGCCGAGGGGGTGCCCTCTTCCCGCGAGTAGGTAAAAATACCGACATGCTGGAACCGAATCTCTCGGAGGAAGTCAGCTAAATCCTCCACATCTTTCTCAGTTTCGCCGGGATGTCCGACAATGAATGTTGTTCGGAGAGCGACTTCAGGGCTGACTGCCCGCATCATCTGAGCAAGGGGGCGCGGTGAAAACTTTCCGAGTGGCCGCTTCATACGCTTCAAGACTGACTCGCTTGCATGTTGTAAGGGAATGTCCAGATAATTGACGATTCTCTCTGACTGTACAATTGTCCTCATGAGCTCTTCTGAGATGCCAAGAGGATAGGCGTAATAGAGGCGAATCCAGGGTATTTGCGCCTTCTGATCGAGCAATCGCAACAGTGAGACAAAGTCTATTGCTAAATTTGACATGCTCGCCGGTGCTGAGCCACCTAATTCTGGAGCGGGTTTTTTAAGATCTGAACCGTATGCAGTGAGATCCTGTGCGACAAGATTTACTTCTCGTACTCCACGGGCAGCAAGATCATTAATCTCTGACACGATAGAATGTGGTTCCCTACTTCGGAATGTCCCGCGAATCTTGGGAATAATACAGAAAGAGCATGGTCGATTGCATCCTTCCGCAATTTTTACATAGGCAGAGGTCGCCTCCGTCTCAAGAAAGCGTGGAAGCGTATCGTCGTATAAGAAATATGGGCGTGCACCTTCCCGTAGTGGAGAGTCGTAGCCATATTGGGCTGACTCGATCACTCTCAGCAAGTCATTACCTCCTAGGAAGTGATCTACTTCTGGTAGGCTTTCCTTCAGGTCCTCTCCATAGCGTTCCACCATGCATCCGACGACAATCAGTTTCCTGAGTCGATTTGCTTTCAGCTCTGAGAGGTCTAGTATGGCATCAATCCCCTCCTCTACCGCGGGTTGAAGGAATCCGCACGTATTGACTACGGCGACGTCAGCCTCGTTTGGGTCATCCACAATTGAGAATCCAGCGCTTCGTAAAGCGCCAAGCATCACCTCAGCATCAACTTGATTCTTTGCACACCCAAGATTTACGACTGATACATTGCCAAGAAATTCTTTATTATGGGTATCTTTTGTTCCATCCATGAAGGGACTGGCTGTCTCCATGTCACTGCATGCCTTGTCGGATTTTTGTCCTATGATTGTAAAACGTGAGCTCATGGTATCATTCCCCAGTGTTCTTTCTACGTCGATCTTGTACGTCAGTACCTTTCGGTACAGCAATTTGAAAGTCTGTTGGCTTAAACGTCAGCCCAATGTTTCTGTCGAAGATCTTCACAGTAGTGCGATTACCTTCACCATCAACCACTTGTGTTATTTCTGGAAAGTAGTTTTGCGAGTCAAAGGTAATAGTAAGTTGTGAAAGATTGTTTTCCACGGCACCTCTCTCTCTCAATTTTGGGCTAAGCTGAAGCGAGATAATATCATTTCTCTGACATGCGCGGGTTATAGTGAAACGCTCTTGGAGTTTGCCAATTCCGAAAAGAAAAGAAACCGGAATATCTGATACAAAGCTCGCCTCGACACTTTGAAGAACGAGCTGCTGATCAATGGGTTGGTAGAGCTGGAATTCGTTGTTCGCGATCAGGAACGTTTGCGCCTCCGGCTCTCGATACTCCCAGAATAGCTTGCCTGGCATCTGGAGTCGGAGATGGCCAGAGGACTGCTCTTCAAGATCAAGACTTTTTAGGTACGATCGCTGTTCGAAGCGCGCGCTGATAGTCTCTAAAAGCTGATAGCGACGTTGTACCTCTTTGAGATGAACCTCAGGTTCCGATAGAAGATTCCCTCGGGTTTTACCAGACTCAGAAGAGAAGAGAAAAATGTCGCAAGAGCGGTCGTCGCGAACTGTCTTGGATGCTTCCTCGGAAGGGGGTTGCTTCCGTAAACCTTCGGCTGTAGCCACTATATCACCGAGCGGAGCCGCGATTGACGGCGGGCTAGTACTGAGAGCACCTATTAGGGCAGCAAGTGGCATCCCGCAGACGAGGAGCAGACGTTTGATCGATATGATGTGCTTGGTGTTCTTCATCGAAGGAGGATATCGCGAATCGTCTAAAAGACAAAGAGGGTGAGGCTCTATCATAGAGAAAGATTATTATCGTCGGGATTATTGAGATCGCTCTCCTCTATGCGGTGGCCGAGGAACTTTGCCTTATTGCGCAGTTCCTCTTTTAGTAGTCCAGGATCCGCTAATTTGTGGATATCAACAACTATTTTTTGTGGTTTTACAGGAATGCCTCCTTCTTCGAGCATTCGTATTTTTAGCGGATTGTTGGTCATCATTCGCACTGACTCAACCCCCACAGACCGTAGCATCTCAGTGGCAACCGTAAAGTCACGAACCTCAGCAGGGAAATTCGCCTTCAAAGAAGCCGCGACTGTTTGTATCGGTCGTCCCGTATGCTCGTCTATCTTTGTTGCTACCGACCCATCCGCGGAGAAGTAGAACATGTGACTCAATTGAGCCATACGCCCGACAACCCCAGTGCCACGCCCTTCTTGATCTAGGTAGACGATGACTCCCCGACCCTCTTGACGGATCTCCTGCATCGCCGTTCTTAACTCTTCCTGACACTCACAGTCAGTGGAGTGAAAAATCTCATTTGTTTTGCACGAAGAGTGTACACGGACTAGTACGTCTTGCCCATCACCAAGAGCTCCTGAGGAAGTATCGCCATAGACAAGCATCCGATGAATCTCTCCAGAGCTATAGTCACCAAAAGCATGATAGGTCCAATCACCCTCAGCCGTCGGAATCGGCGCGGAGCCGAAGGATTTCGTCAGTGGTTTGCCGAGAAGTGACAGTCGCGCACGGTTGTCAGCGACGCTTTCCCATGGCTTACCGGCCTCTATCTCTCTCTCTGCGCACAACTCCCTCAGTTGCTCAAAGCGAGACCAGTATTCTGGGGAAGACTTGCTCAAGCGAGTGCGATCGGGACCGAGCATTGGCTCGAATTTATAATCGTCTCCCCATAACGTCACTGCAATACCCTCGCTTGTGAGGGCCGCAACTTTACTTGCGCTATTCGTCATGAGTGAGACGGAGTTCACCCCTAAATCTCTCAGGATATGTGCTGCAACCAGATAGTCCCTCTTATCGCGTTGCATTCCTATCCTTTCATAGGCACCTCCAATGCTAAGCGGTTTTCCATTAATGGTGACGGTCTCAATGCTTCCATCAGTGGCGAAATGATAACGTTCGTTCAGAGCTCTCAGCATCGCAGGTGCACCGAAGCCTCTTCCATCTTGTTCAAGGTAGAGGAGTGCTCCCCGACCAGCACGAATGATTTCCTCCATGGCGTTTTCAAACCGTTGGTAGGAATTGCTGTTTGTACCGAAGAATATGTCACTTGCCTTTGCAGAGGAGTGAATACGAACGGGGAAATCCACCAGGTTGTCTTGAGCCTCTTTTTCAAAATCGCCCAAGACGAGTGCAGCGTGATGCTCACCGGTCACGTAGTCAAGGTACATCCGGAACGTCCAGCCAGCGAATTCAGTTCCGACCTTGGTTGGGAGCGGGGCCGATAGAGCCTTGGATATAATGGGAAGTCCGTGAGCAAGGAGCTCATCTCGCATAATTATATGTGATGCTCGATCGCCCTCCCATCGAGTATCATATCGTTGCATCAATGAACGAACCCGTACTTCCTCAAGATACTTTTGCGGTTCACCAAGAGTCTTCAATCGTTCTAGGGTTTCATTGGCTCGAGTGCTCGCCGGTGTATTCTTTGATTGGTTCGGTTCCATGACAGCCTTGTTGGTGATACATCTCTCCTGCAAGGGAGAGAGACTACGGCGTTCGTGGTGGTTAATCAAAAAAAGAGTCCTTTGTACGGAGCAAAACCGAGAGACTTCAACGAGAACTGACATATGGACCTAGGGACAGGCGTAAGGGTCTAAGTAGCTGATTATTTCCTTATTTCTCTATCCCTTGCCGATAAGATTCCCGACAAAGATGAGCAAGAAGCAAGGCTTTTTGATAAAATGAGTGTTCATCAACCCGATAATCTGCATCTCTGCTACTCGGTAGACAAAAGCGCTGAAACATCGGCTCCACTGTTTCAGACCACTGACCTCGCACTGACTCTTCTGTTCGCCCACGCTCCTTGATATCCCTTGTCATTCTTCGAGTAAGGCGGAGTTCGTTTGGAGCCTCTATAAACACTTTATAATCAAATAGAGAGACGAAGTGAGCATGATGTAACGTGAGGATACCCTCGACGATGATATAGGGGCGTGGTGCTATCTCTTGAGTAGTGTCTCGGCGAGCGTGAGTTGTGAAATCATAGCTGGGTGCCGTGATAATTTCTCCAGCTTGAAGGCTCCGGAGGTGTTGAAAAAGGAGATCGAAATCAATTGCCTCAGGACAGTCATAGTTTCGTCTCATGCGTTCACTGATTGGATAATCATGTTGGCAATGATAGTAGTCATCGAGAGCAATGATATGCACGGCTTCGAGACCTAGCTGGGAGGCGAGCTGCTTGGCAAAGGTAGTCTTACCACTAGCGCTTCCTCCGGCGATGCCGATGAAAATAGGCCTCTCTTTCATACTTATTGGGGAGGCCTCCAATCATGACCTGGGGGTCTCTGTCGATAGTAAGTACTCATTGAGTCTCCTTACTCGTCATTCGAAGCGATTGGCACAATAACCTGCCGAGGCTTTGCTCCATCTTGCGGTCCGACAATCCCCTCTTGCTCCATGGTATCTACAATTCGTGCCGCACGATTATATCCAATACGGAAAGCCCGCTGAACCATACTGGTGGAGGCCTGTCCGCGCTCAAGTACCAACTGTACTGCTTTGTCATAGAGTGGATCTGATGTGTCGATATCTCCTGGCTCAAGACTTGCGCCATTTTCTTCAAGAGCTTTTTCGCACATCTCCATGACATCTACGTCATATTCTGGAGCACACGTGTCACGTAAAAAAGACGTCACTCGACGAACCTCACGATCTGAAACGAACGCCCCATGAACCCGTTGAAGATGATGAGCTCCCGGTCGAAGGAAGAGCATATCTCCCTTACCGAGTAGTCGTTCGGCACCCATTGTATCGAGGATTGTACGTGAGTCTATGCGAGAGGATACTCGAAATGAGATTCTCGCTGGAAAGTTCGCTTTTATTAGCCCGGTTATGACATCAACGGAAGGACGTTGTGTTGCCAATAGTAAGTGAATACCAGCCGCTCGAGCCTTTTGGGCTAATCTCGTAATGAGCTCTTCAATATCCCTGCCGGCTGTCAGCATAAGATCTGCAAGCTCATCAATGACGATTAAAATTTTGGGGAGTCGCTCTAGCTGTTCGAAGATTATTCTAGCAGGCTCCCCATGCTCTCTATTGGACGGTTCCGTTGACCTGTCTGGTGGGGTTGCTCCAGTAGCAAGGTCATTGTAGGCATCAATATTCCGTACCCCATATTTCTTCAGAGTTCGGTATCTCTGATCCATCTCTTGCACGGCCCACTGCAGATCGGCTTTCGCCTTTCTCGGATCTGTTACGACCGGCACTTTGAGATGTGGGATGCCTTCGTAGACACTTAGTTCCAGGATTTTGGGATCAATCATGATCAGCTGGAGTTCGGAGGGGTGAAGCTTATAGAGAAGGCTTATCAGGACGGCATTAATGCAGACGCTTTTCCCGGTTCCAGTAGCACCCGCGAGGAGTAAGTGCGGCATGTCCGCAATATAGCCAGTAACAGGCGCACCGTAGGTATCCTTTCCGAGGGGAATTGGCAGTCTCGCCGTATTTCCATCGTCGGCACATTCCAAGAGATCTCTCAGCACCACCATCTCTTGAGACTCATTTGGCACTTCTATCCCAACAGAGCCCCTTTGGGGAAGGGGTGCAATGATTCGGATTGACTGTGCCTTAAGAGCCATAGCGAGGTCATCTTGTAGTCCCGTTATCTTGCCTACCTTGATGCCAGCAGCTGGTTCAAACTCATACATAGTAATGACTGGCCCAGGATGGACATGGGTTATCCGACCCTGAACATTAAAGTCTGCTAACTTGGACTGGATAACCTGCGATTGGAGCACGAGTCGATCGCGACTAGCTGGCTTCACTGAGGATTTTTTTTCGTCAAGTAGGTCGGTGCTTGGGTATATGAATGTTGAGAATCGTTCTTCTGCATCTTTTGTTGAGTATGCGCCCCCTTTCTTTTCACTTTCTAGACTCGGCTCATGCTTAGACTCATAAAGAGAAGAGTGATCAACAACAACCAGCGATTCTGTGAGGTCTTCTATGAGGATCTCGTCAGACTCTATCTCCAGTATTTTTCCCCCGCGATTCGTTGATTCCGATAGTAATGCGTCACGTCGAGTTAACTCGAGTTTCAATTCCTTGCGATAGGTAGCGTAGCGAGCGATAAGCGCTAGTATGTGCTTCCCCATTCGTTGCGGAATATCAATAAGCGTGGTGGTCAGGATAACCGTGAGGCCTGCTTGTATGCTTACCAAGCTCCTTCCTACTATCCCTAGGAGGACACGAATAGCATCCGCTAAAACAGGCGCCAGTGCCACTATACCCTCAAGGGATGAAGCAAGTAGTAGCTGAATCGTATTTCCGAACAGTAAATAGCCGAGCGCGAAAAGGAGCGTTCCGAGAATGAGGAGTGCCCCTGAGAAACCGAAAGATGGGAGGAGTCCATTGGCTATGATTCCTCCTAGGTATCCTCCAAATGAGGCTGATTCAGGGGTCCTCTCAGTGTTCCCTACAATGGCACAACAGCCGGAAACTACGATAAGAAGTGCGCTACGTAAAAGAAGTTGAGCCCCCCACTTTTTCCCCGATTTCGTATATTTTTCTTCTGCAGAACTTCGAACCAAGTTCATTGTTGCGCCGATGAACATTAACGGAATGAGAATACTTGCGTATCCAAACCAGGAGGTCAGAAAGCGACCAATGAGATCTCCGGCGGGTCCCATAATATTTTGAGAGGCGGCCGAATCTAGACTCCCTCTGATCCCCATGAGTTTGATCCCCATGAATTGAGGAAATGAGGCCGTTGAAATTATCGCAAAGAGTACGAAACAAGAGGCTGCGGCGTATATGAGAGCACGTATCTCTCTAC
>JBMTVV010000028.1:0-11597 GCA_049451755.1 Bdellovibrionota bacterium | reverse complement strand
ACTGCGATAATCGCTGCGTCAATTGCGCTTGTACAAAATGATATTAAGAAGGTGCTTGCGTATTCCACCGTAAGTCAGCTCGGTTTCATGTTTGTCGCAGCAGGCTCTGGTGCTTACTGGGTTGCTGTATTTCATCTCGTGACTCACGCCTTCTTTAAGGCGTGTCTCTTCCTTGGGGCTGGTTCGGTCATTCATGGGTGTCACCATGAGCAAGATATGCGGCAGATGGGTGGATTGATGAAGTATATGCCGTGGACCGGTACTACATACCTCATCTCTACGATAGCGATTGCAGGGATTTTTCCACTCTCAGGATATTTTTCAAAGCACCATATTCTAGAGGCGCTTGCGCACAGTGGAGCAGAGAATCACTACCTGACAAATTATGTTGAGTGGTTCTCGATAGTGATGACTATAGCTGCGGTGATGACCGCATTTTACGTCACCCGAAGTTTTGTGATGACCTTCCTTGGTAGTTATCGGGGGCATGCTCACCCACATGAATCTCCGGCGACGATGGTATTTCCTCTTGTGGTGCTCGCATCGCTTGCACTCACAGGTGGAGCACTCAATGGTTGGATCTCACTACAAGGGTGGCTCGGGCATACGATCCCAGTCGGTGAGATTCACGCCAGTGGTGAGTCCGTCATGGCAGCCCTCATTCACTCGTGGCCAGGATTCCTCGGGGTAGGACTTGCGTTTATCTTCTACACTTCGTTACGGGAGGCTCCTGCTCGACTTTCGCGAATGATTCCACCGCTGACAAAACTCTTAGAGGGGAAGTACTTCATTGATGAACTCTATGGAGCACTCATTGTGCGGCCGTTGGAGATGTTTTCTCGTTTCCTCTGGAGGTTCGTTGACCAGGGAGTCATTGATGGCTCAGTGAACGGAACAGCCGCTGTTGTTGATGTGAGTGGAGAGGTCGTTCGAAATACTGAGTCAGGACAACTTCGCATGTATGGACTGTGGATGCTTGTCGGGACGGTATTTCTCATCTGTTTCTATTTTGCATGGTAAGGGAAGGGTAATGGGAGTGGGGGCATCTCGTTGCTTGGATGCCATTTCTCACTAGTACAGAGTCTAACTGGCACAGAGAAAGTTAGGGTAAAAAGAGAGAGCGATTATGGGTGATAGTTTCTTGTTAAGTAATGGGTTGTTGTTTGGGGTACTCCCGCTGCTTACGACCATTATATTTCTTCCCTTGGTCGGAGGAGTTGTCCTCGCGCTGACACCATCTGCAGCTGCGCATGGAAGCGCTCACAAGGGTGGTGCCTTTGGCCTCCACACGATGATAGCGCTCGGTTTTTCGCTCGCCACCTTTCTTGTCTCCCTTGTGCTCCTAGTGGGGTTTGATGGAGCGAACACCTCAATGCAGTTTGTAGAGCAGGCGAGTTGGATCCCAGCGCTTGGGGTTGAGTATCTCATTGGTGTCGATGGGATTAGTATTCTCCTAATACTACTCACGACCTTCTTGATGCCGATTGTCTTTATCGCTTCAGGGAGTGTGCAAACGAAGAAACGCGGATATCTCTTTCATATGCTCGCACTCGAGACTGCGATGCTAGGTACGTTGCTCTCACTGGATATCTTTCTCTTCTACGTATTTTGGGAACTCATGCTTGCACCGATGTACTTCATCATCGGTATCTGGGGAGGAAAGCGCCGTATTTACGCAACAATTAAGTTTGTCCTCTATACCGTATTCGGAAGCTTGTTGATGCTGGTCGCGATCTTTTATGTCATTTCGACATTCGCTGAGCAGACAGGCACGACGACTTTTGTGCTTGGAGAGATCGTGGATAAAATCGTGCTCTCTCCACAGGAGCAGTTCTGGCTCTTTGCTGCATTCGCGCTTGCGTTTGGTATTAAAGTGCCAATTTTCCCGTTTCACACCTGGCTACCAGATGCTCACGTCGAAGCGCCAACTGGAGGGTCTGTGGTGCTTGCGGGAGTGCTCTTGAAGATGGGGCTGTACGGATTTATCCGCTTCGCGTATCCGCTCTTTCCGGAAGGCGCAATGCACTTCGCCCCGTACATCGCAACACTTGCAACCATTGGGATTGTGTATGGCGCTCTCGTGGCATGGGCGCAGCATGATATCAAGAAGTTAGTGGCGTATTCGTCGGTATCGCACCTTGGGTACTGTGTGCTTGGATTCGTCGCCCTTAATACAATGGCAACAACGGGTTCTGTGTATCAGATGTTGAATCATGGAGTCTCCACTGGGGCACTCTTTTTACTCGTTGGAGTCTTGTATGACCGGAAGCATACGAGAGAAATCTCTGCGTACGGAGGACTCGCTGGAAAGGTTCCGGTATTTGCATTCCTCTTCCTCGTATTTACGTTGAGCTCTATCGCGTTACCACTGACGAACGGGTTTATCGGTGAGTTTATGATCCTTGCTGGTGCGTACCAGAGCTATCCAACGCTCACCCTCATTTCTGTGAGTGGGGTAATTCTTGGCGCTGTCTACATGTTGACGTTATACATGAAGACGATGTTCGGAGAGTTCAGCGAAGAACGAAATGGCGATCTGAGTGATGTAAATGGGCGCGAGCTCGCTACACTCCTTCCACTCTTTGTGCTCGTGTTCTTAATGGGAGTCTATCCGAAGCCCTTCCTCAATTTAATTGAGCCGACAATTAAGGATTACGTCTCTGCGCAACAGATGCGGTTGGTGAATCCAGCCGGGGAAGACGATGATTCACAAGACCTCAACTATGCAGGGTTAGACGGTAGTATTGTTGATGAGGTGACGAAGGAGCACCTACGAGAGGTACGTATCATCACTTCGCAGGAGCCTCATGAGGTACAGCTTCTCAATGAGAGGATGCAGCTGACAAGGAATGGGGTATCAGTAACGATCAATGGAGAGGAAGCTCAGGGAGTTGTACGATGATGGATGAACTTTTCTTTATTCTGCCGCTTCTTATCATTGCTGGTGGCTCTCTTGCCGTTTTAATGATTGATGTGTTCATGAAAGGGCGTTCTGCGAGTGGGCTTTTAGCACTCCTCATTTTATTTGGGGGGCTCGGTGCAGCACTTCTCGTATCGCCAGAGTACCGCTCTCAAGAAGTTGCCTTTAATGGGACAATATTTATTGATCCATTCACGAGCTTTATCTCGGTGATTATCATAGCAGGTGCCATTTTGTGTTTGCTCATGGGTCGAGAGTACCTTCCGGGAGAAGGGGTAACAGAGGCGCGTGGAGAGTTTGCATCCCTCTATCTTATGACAACAGCCGGGGCGCTTCTGTTTGTGTCAGCAGCAGAGATGGTGACGCTTTTCGTGGGGCTTGAGCTCATGTCGATGGCGCTCTATGTGCTCTGTGGTTCTGCCCTTAGAGACAGTGCGTCTTCAGAATCAGCGCTGAAATACTTTTTTCTCGGTTCATTCAGCTCTGCATTTTTGCTTCTCGGTATCGCGTTTATTTATGGGGCAACGGGAACCCTTTCTCTTGTCCAAATCGCAGCAACGCTCCCCGAAGCCCCTACTGGTCTCATCGCGATCGGCGTGGGACTGATCCTCATGGGAGTACTGTTTAAAATTGGAGCCGTACCGCTTCACTTCTGGACTCCTGATGTGTACCAGGGAGCGCCTACTCCTGTTACCGTCTTCATGGCATCTGTGATTAAAGTTGCAGGGGTGTGTGTCGGGCTACGACTCTTTTGGCTCTCATTTGGTTCGGGGGAATACTACGAGCTGTGGGCTCGAGCGGTGTGGTTTGTTGCAGTGCTAACGATTGTCGTTGGAAACCTCGTAGCGCTACGTCAACGCAGTGTGAAGCGGATGTTGGCGTATTCGAGTGTCGCGCATGCTGGGTATATGCTTATGGGGCTACTCGCTCCTGCGGAATTCGGTGGAGGACCTGCAATCCTCTTTTACCTCGTTGCTTACTCGGTGATGACACTTGGGGCGTTTGGGGTGGTTATGGCAGTTTCGAGCCGGTATCGAGATTCTGCTGACAGTGATGACATCACTCGATTTCATCAGTTATCTCGTCAACGGCCACTTTTAGCAGCGCTTATGACTCTGTTTATGTTGTCGCTTGCGGGGCTTCCACCAGGAATGGCGGGACTACTCGGGAAATTCTATGTCTTTAATGCTGCGGTGAAAGCGGATTTCATAGGCTTAGCGATTGTGGGTGTGCTCGGGAGTGCTATCTCCTGTTCGTACTACCTACGGGTGATCGTTGCGATGTACTTTATTCCTTCAGAGGCGTCTGAATCTGAGTCCGGTGAAGCCATTGTGACTGCTCCACTAGCAGGAACGCTAGCAGTGTGCGGAGTTCTTACGGTGTGGTTAGGTCTTCAGCCTTCACTCCTTTACGATATCGTGAGTGCCGTCTTCTAGCGAACTACCTAGGTAAATAATCTACTCTGAGAGGTACTGATGAGGAAGAGCAACTTAAGGAGTGTAACTTTGGTTATGAGGCAGTGGCTGTGTCTCATGTTATTCTGCATGGTTATCGTAGCTCCTGTGCAGACAGCAGTAGCTGAGTCTGAGATAGAGCAGTTGCAATCAAAGCTTGAACAGCAAGAAGCGCGGATCGAGCAGCTCGAGCGACTCCTGGGCAAAAAAGTATCGAGCGAAAAGAGTGAAGATGATGAATCTTCGAATACTACGGCGGTGGGTTACAACCGAGGATTTTCGATTTCTGAGCAACAAGGAGAGGAATCCTTTGCGTTGAAAATCAATGGGAGAATGCAGTTTCGCTATACCGGTTTCTCTCCCAAGCGCTCTACGTACCGATTTGATAATGGTACGACTGGCTCGCAAACATCGACGAATGATTTCGAGATCGAACGGGGACGACTTGAGTTCTCAGGACATATGGTAAGGCCTGAGCTCAGGTTTTATCTCAATCTCGACTTCGACACCGATGATAATCACGATGTGAAAGCACATGATTTCTGGTTTCAATACGAGTTCGATCGCGCTCTTACGGTCTATGCCGGGAAGGCCTTTGTTCCAGGGAGTCGTGAGTGGCTCGATGGTTCTACTTCGACACACCTCGTTGACCGATCAATGGCGACCTCGTTCTTTCGTCCCGACCGCTCGCTTGGTGTATGGGCGATCGGAGAGCCATCTGATGGATTCTATTACCGAGCGATGGTGAGCAATGGATTCCAGACAACAGATCTCGAGCGTGAGGATATCGACAACAAGTTTACCTATGCTCTTTCCTTATGGGGTGACCTGTTTGGAAACTACGGTAAGGGCGCAGCGGATCTCGAATGGCATGAGAATCTTGCCGTTCGGATAGGTTCAAGTTTTACCTATTCACCGATTGATGTGCAAAAACTAGGGGAGCCGATTGGTGAAGCGAGTGCTGTTCGGCTCAGTGATGGGACGAAGCTGAGTGCTGAAGGAGCACTTGGGGCGGGGGTAAATGTACGCTCGTATGACCTGTTTTTGTATGCAGTTGACCTTGCTGCAAAGTATCGTGGGTGGAGCGTGAACTCTGAATTCTACTATCGCTCCATTGAGGATGTTGTGAGCGATACGGGCTTAGCACTGGATACTTTTGATGATATGGGTTTCACAGTTGATACGGGGTACTTCTTTGTACAATCGTTGCTCGAAGGGGTCTTGCGGTTTTCGTATGTGGATGGGGACCTTTCAGATGCTTCTGAGTACGCAGCTGGCGTAAACTACTACGTTCACGGCACTCATAAAAATAAGTTTTCATTCGATGTTACCATGTTAGAGGATACTCCAATCAGCAGCTCCGGACCGAACCTGTTCGTCGGAGCCACGGGGGTCTTATATCGCCTTCAGTGGCAAATAGCTTTTTAATGGTTATCGTTGTGTATTCAGCGAGGAGTGAGTGATGAATCCTGAATGGTACCTTGGGATAGTACTCTTCTTGATGGCAGTAGCGGTGCTCGACCTCATAGTAGGGGTGAGCAATGATGCCGTGAATTTCCTGAATTCTGCAATTGGCTCGCGTGTAGCAAGTCGGAAGACAATCTTTCTTATTGCAAGTTGTGGCCTATTTGCAGGAGTGCTCTTTTCGAGTGGGATGATGGAAGTTGCCCGAAAGGGGATTTTCAATCCGCAGTTTTTTACGATGCCAGATCTTATGATGGTGTTTTTTGCAGTGATGATTGCAGATCTCATCATACTGGATCTTTTCAACACATACGGACTTCCGACTTCAACGACTGTTTCAATCGTGTTTGAGTTGCTTGGAGCAGCCGTCTTCATTGCGCTCTTGAAGGTGCTTTCTGAGGGGCGAGATATTGGAGCAATCGGTGAGTATATTAACAGTGCCAAGGCGCTTGGTATTATCTCAGGGATCCTCCTTTCCGTAGTTATTGCCTTTGTTTTTGGAGCATTAGCACAGTTTTGCGCACGACTGCTTTTCACATTCCACTACGAGAAGTACCTCCCACTATTCGGGGGTATATGGGGCGGGCTCTGTTTATCTGCCATCTCTATCTTCATTCTCCTGAAGGGAGCTAAAGGAGCAACGTTCATTACTGCTGAGATGGCTGCTTATATAAAAGAGAATCTCTTTTCAATTGCGCTCACAATACTGCTGGTATCTGGAGCGCTTTTTCAATTAATGATTTCTCTCTTTCGCGTAAACGTCTTTAAGCCGATTGTTCTGATTGGGACATTCTCACTTGCACTTGCGTTCGCCGCGAACGATCTCGTGAACTTCGTTGGGGTGCCCATCGCTTCGCTCCATGCGTACAATGCGGCGATGGCAACAGCTAGTCCATTATCTGTTCCGATGGATATGCTAGCGGGGAAGGTGCCATCTGCATTAGGACTCTTACTATTCAGTGGAGTTGTAATGGTGCTTGCTCTCTGGTTTTCTCGAAAAGCAAAGAGTGTAACCGAGACTGAGATACAGTTAAGTAGCCACGATGATGCAACGGAGCGCTTTGAGTCACTCGCCCTCTCTCGAGTCATTGTAAGAATGTTCATGCGTGTCTTTGCGGGGACGCGTGCTCTTATTCCTCGGCGACTGAGGAAGTTTACCCGCAAACGGTTTGCACGGCATGAGATTGAGCGGCGAGGGGAGTTTGAGCATCTGCCCTCGTTTGACCTTGTTCGTGCCTCAACGAATCTCATGATGGCGAGTATTCTCGTTTCATTCGCGACCTCTTTGAAACTTCCCCTGTCGACGACATATGTGACTTTTATGGTGGCAATGGGGACATCTTTTGCTGATCAGGCATGGGGCCGTGATAGCGCTGTATACCGTGTGACCGGTGTCTTAACGGTGATTGGTGGGTGGTTTATGACAGCGCTGATGGCGTTTTTAACTGCTGGCACCTTCGTTTCCATTGTATTTCTTGGTGGTTGGCTTGGAGGGGTTGCTCTTCTCGCTTTTGCTGCCGTGTTATTGTGGAGGGCTCATGGGACACATCGGGAACGAATGGCGCTCGAAGAACAGGAAGAAGTCTTTAACTTGAAGAAAATCGGGAATGCAGAGGAGTCGGCACGAGTGACACTCCATCAGACGGGAACCTTCCTCCGTCTTCTTCGTTCGCACCTTGATGCAACGTTTCAGTCACTATTTGATTCCGATAGGATTGAGTTACGAAGCCACTATCAAGCTCGGAAGCAGGTACAGCGGTGGTCAAGTATTCTCTCGGCAAATGTCTTTAAGGTTATGCGTCTTGCGTACGAGCAGGAATCTGTTCGGAATGGAAACTATTCTCAAACCGTACTTTCGCTCCAGTCGTTGGCTGAAGGGTACCGAGATATCGTAACACGTTCTTACCTCCATGTGCGAGAGAATCACAAGGGGCTTCTCTCAGTGCAAAGGAGTGAACTGGCTGAGGTCATTACGCAGCTCCTCAGCCTCCTAGAGCAAGTCGAGGCAGACCTGCTGAGTGGTGCTTCAACGAGCTCTGAGGGAGATCTCTTCGCTCTGAACGAAGCGCTTGCTGCGGAGATAAACCGTCTTTTAGAGCTCCAAGCAGAGCGGATACATAACCGGTCTTCAAAGACGAGATTGAGTATTCTCTATTTTGCATTACTTGAAGATATAGCGCGTCTTGCTGAACAGAGTGTCAGACTCTTTCGAATTAGTAAGAACCTTTTGCCAGAACACCACACAAGAGCGTTGAAAGAGAGATGATGATACGAGAGATATTCTCGATATCATTATAAGGAAACAATTCGTATTTCACGTCGAATAGAAGTATGAGGGGCAGAGATTCCTCTCACCTATCATTCATGTTTGGAGAGATAGCTGTATTGAAAAAGACGAAGGAGTGGCAACCATGCGTATTTCAGATCCTAGTAAATTTTCAAACTCATCAGTGGAGTCGCCTCTGATGAATGGCGAGCCGTATGCGTACCGGCAATCAGGAGTAGAGTGTGCACCCACTCTCTTTAACGAAGTTATTCTCCCTGAGGTGCCCTCTTTCCCTGAGCCTCGGGGTATTGGAACAAAGGTTATCAATTACGTTACTGGGATTCCCGACTTCTTTTCTACCTTCCGTGCTGAAGCGTGTAACAATGAGGTAAGCCTTATTTCAGGGAAGCTCTTGGCAAAGTCAGTAGGGAAGACTGCGCTCATTCCGATTGCTCTTGGAGCAGGATTAGGGCTTGGAGTGCTCGGTGGTCTGGCTGCTTCCGGGGCTGGAGTTATTGGAGGAGGTCTGCTCGGCGCTGGCCTCGTCTTAGGAGCAGGGCCCCTTATTGTGGATAGAGTTGTAGACGCTGGATTCGATGTAGTGACTCGCCTCGCTGGGCGGTGGAAGAGTTCCGAAAAGTAATCGCGTGTCGAGTGGTAAGATAGGCATAAGGTATTAAAATTTTTGGACTTATAGGTTTTTATATCAATTTCTGGCTATTCGAGAGTGTAGGCAATAACATCTCTCAAACGAGATTTTACTGAGTGAGTGGATCCTCTGCTATTCCTAGTGTGTAGCTCGGGGCTCGACTGAGTGAGGGGAGTGGTGCCAGAGGCTGATTTTAATCCGAACGAAGAGAGCAATTTTCTCCCAAGGCCAGAGCAGCCGAAATATAGGCCGCTTGATGGGTTCGACGAACTGAGTGCTCCATCTGTATTTTCAGGGGGTGTACCTCGGGCTACTCGCGAGGTGATTCAGAAATGGGGTACGGAACTCCAGCAAATTCTCACTAGCAAACTATGGGATGATTTTGAGGATAAAGTAGAAGAGCTCAAATATGAAAGGGGTATGAGTCCCGACACCCGTGAGCTGATCATCAATATGCCAGTGCCAGGTATTGAGGCTCCTGGATTTCTTTTCGCTTACCTTCAGCAGTGTACTGACGCGCCGCATATGAGGACTCTCGAGAACTTCCTAAAAATGGGAGCCGATCTCAATGCGAAGAATAAACAGGGAGAGACGATAGTTGATGTGCTCTTACGTACGAATCCGAGTCTGGAACTCTTAGGAGTCCTTGTTGAGGCTGGAGCCGAGTTCCGCGAGCAGGACCACATGTATGCAGTGCAAGAGAGCATGAGGGCACCCACTATGACAGGGAGGGAGTTCATCCCGTACTTAGCAAAACTCTCAAAGCACCTCCACATTGAAGGAAGTATTGAGAAAGAATTGAACGACTTTCTTAAAGTTTCCTCGAATCTTTCACATGCGTATGCCTACATAAAGGCCTTCGAAGAAGTGGTAAGTGAGAGTCCTTTAGTTCAGTCCCAGGCACATCCAGGAACTGCTTTTTTGAATCTTACGAGGCTAGTCTTGTATCACTACGAGCCACCAATGATTCGAGAGCTCATTTATTCCATAGAGCATTTCATGGATTGTAATCCTCATCTGCATGGATGGCATCAGTCTGAGGTTGAGCTTGCACTCTTACTGAATCATCCCGAGCTTGAATACCAGGGTTTGAGGGATCCAGATGTAGATGGTGCTACAAAGAATAAGATCCGCGAGAGCATTGGTGTGGCGAATACCATCACACGAGCAATTACCTCACCGCATCGAGTATGGTTTTCGAACACTGCGAATTTGAAGAATATATCTCCAGAGGGAACAGAGGCTGTCAGAACGATAGGGTTGCTCTCTCATTCGTTTCGTTTCCTCCGATACGAGACAGAGCAGGCTCGAATACTCAACGGGGAGGGAGAGGAGTTTCGAGTCCCAGGCTCCAGCTTATTGGAAAAGTTTGGCTTTGATCGAATACCAGATCGTAGAACCGATGGGCCGAATTTCTTCTTTCATTCTGATAAGCGGCATCCTGGATTTGGAGCCGGGTACTTATTGCATCCCTCCGCGGACATTTGGAAGGAGCCGACCCTCAAAAACTTAGAGATTGAACCTGGTACCTGGATAGAGTTTCGACAAGGCTACCTTCTAGCCTCGAATGAGGATGGAACGCTGGTCATTCGAAATTCTTCTCCCACCTTTGGTCGAAATGGGCTTAAGCACTTTGCATACTGGTCGCGATTCAGTGTTGGAGAGGGTTTGAGTGAATCAGATATCTTACTCCCAGAGGCGGACCTCTTTACGAATCAAACCTTCGACTCCATTTTCAGCGAGTCAAACTTTCGAGATGCTATAACCGAAAATCCGAGTATCTATCGCCTCTCTCAAGTATTACTCAAGTTGAAGAATGCGGTGAAGGATTGGGAGTTTGATACACGGCAAGAAACTGCTTGGTCAAAGAACGAGACAACCGGGGATCTGTATGTAAATGGAAGTGGACATCACTTCAGTGATGGATTCCGGCACGTCGTGGATTTCTTACGTGCGAAAGCGAGTCATAATGAGGATTTACTCGCAATGGGGAAGGAGCCACAACCGTTGCCGGACCTTTCTTTCTTCAATCGCTATCTCCCCGCATGGATGCCTGAGTCGTTTTCACTACCGGTAGACGGTGGACAACAAGAGCAGTCACGACTGATTGTGACGCCGAAAGTTCTTGAGCTCCTTCATAAACTTGCATACTACGAGTTTCGGGACTCAGACCAGGCAGCATCGAAAGCGACAGGTCTTGAAGCTTTTCTCTCCGTCGGTGTAGAAAATCAGTCGCAGCTGGTAATGGTTGCACCTTCGAGGATTTCGTAAGATAGTTGCAATGGTTTTTACGGAAGATGAAACTTCCTAGAAGAAATGTATAGCAGAAAGAGGAACAGTCCGATGCCATCACCAGCCACTCCAACTCCTGACGCGCCACCAAAACCAACTACGCCCCCAAAGCCGGATACCCCTTCAACAGTGCCGTATCCTGCTCCAAGGCCATCCCCGAAGCCACAGCCGATACCTGAACCATTTGAAACATGTAGTCTCCCTCCAGTGCCTGATAGGAATGGCAATTGATGATGAGCAACTATCCGATGGTTGCTCTCATTGATTTAGCGACTCTTTACGATTTCCTTTGCAGCGTGTGACCGTTGCTTTATCGACCGTTGCTTTCTGGACCGTTGATTGTGATTGACCGGTGCTTGAGCCAACACTGAGAGAGTTCCCCCTTCACGCACCTTTTACTCGCTCGTTTTTCGGAAGCATCCCCTCAGCCAGATGAGCGTTCGTGTCGTTGTTCCAGGGAGGATGCGAGTGAGGAGTACGGTGACGAGGAGGGCTACAACTCCAATGAGGGTAAAGATATCTTTTGCGCTCATATCAAACCCATCACGGAAA
>JBMTVV010000027.1:0-11762 GCA_049451755.1 Bdellovibrionota bacterium | reverse complement strand
GATGCTGGTCGTCTTCAAACTCTTTATGATTCATAATTTTTTTCAGACCGTTCATGTATCAGCGGCACTTACTCGTCGGCTGTCTCCACTGAGCTGAAAACAATCTTTCCCGATGCACTCTTTTCATAGGCAATGTGCTCAACATTCATAGGAGAGAGCGCCGCTTCGATAGCATCTTTATCTGGGTTCGTGATCGGACCTGGTGGCAAGCCATAGTTCATGAACGTATTGTATGGTCCAGCGACAGCCTTCATCTGCGCAAATGTAAGCAGCTCTGGCTCGGGGATACCGTACTCTAGCGCCTCTCGCGACTCGAGCTTCAACCCGTTCTTCAGCCGATTATGGAGAACGGCGGAGACCATACGGCGCTCACTCGGAACAGAAGTTACCTTCTGAATAAGAGACGCAATGGTAAGAAGTTCATGCCGCGACATTCGGAAGTAGTCGAGCTGCTCGTTGTACCTCGGCTCCCAAATCGATTCCGATCGGAGGCGCAACTCCCATACAATCGATTGCACCTCAGCTGGCTTGTATACGTCTAACTGACCAGCACCGAGATACCCCTCAAAACTCTCTCCAGCAATTCCTGCGCTCGCTAATAAGTCAGCATTTCTTGCCATCTTCTCAAATGCGAACTGCTCTATCAGATTCTCATCGAAAAGCGCTTTATCAATCTCCTTGATACTACTGCCCCTCTCTATCACGACGGATCGAAGTAGTCGCTCTCCACTCTGAAGTTTATCAAGTAGTTGAGTAGGAAGGAGGCTCGGTGACACCTCATGCTCTCCAGCGACGAAGGACTTCGCTCTCCCTCGAAGCATGACGTGGAGACAAAGGCTCTGCTTTGTCTTGATGATCTGACGCTCTACAAGTAGCTCACATATACGCTCAGAGGTATCCTCAGGGTGTATCTCTATCACCTCGACCCGCTCGGAGTTCGGTTCGAGCGGTTGAAAGAACAGCTCATCGAGATATTGGTAAGTACTCCATCCCACAAAAAAAGGAATGGTCACATAGAGTACAATCTTAACGAGTTGAAACATTCATTCTCCCGGGTCTTCATCCGTGTCCTGCGCTACCAAGGTTTCGTCTAAAAGTTCTTGTATTTTATACTGATTCGCTCCCTCGAGGTACCTCTTCCCAATAATGACAGCGGCTTGAGCGTCAATTGCTCCAGCTATCTTCTTTTGCTGACGCTTCTGCGCAGAGTCAATAGAGAGCGCTTCTTCCGCTTCCACCGAAGAGAAGGCCTCATCAACGAGGTGAATCGACAGCGGTAGGCCCTCAAGAGTACGTCGACGAATACGACGACAGAACTTGATGATATCCTCGCATTGCTCTTGAGACATCCCCTCCTCCTGATACGGGTACCCAACAACGAGCTCGTCGATCCCATAGGTCTCTAAGAGTGAGAGAACGGTCTGTAATGCTCGGTTCTTTGCCCGAAGCACCGAGTCAACCTCGTGAATATAATATGTTTCTTCTTTCATCTCGGACGTAAGTGTAGCAATCGTACTCGTCTTTCTTCTTCCCTCTTTCAGCACTAATGACTGCCCAGCGAATACAGCATGGCCCACATATTTGCTCCCGATATCCAAAACGAGGAATGGCATTCTTTTCATAACAGCGTTTTAGTTTTATCCTCTCTCAGGGAACTCCCAAGGGTTGTAACCGATTAAATGGCAATGAAGCGTTCTTCCGAGGCGCGTTTTATGATTATCCTTATACCGTAGGGCACTTTCTCGAAAACCAACAGAGAAAACAATTTCGGCAGAGAGCTGCCGAGAGCCAGACGTCTTTTTAAGGGCATAGACGGAAGCTGGGAAGAGCGGGAACTGAGGCGGACTCAAGTCGAAAGAAATCCTTCGAATAGAGCGAAGGCTAATTCGTCCATTGTCAGTTCAGCTGCTCATGAAACATTATCATAGTCTGGGAGTAAGAAGGCTTGTGAAGGGATTTAACAGAAAACTGATCGGTATCTTTGTCGGGCTCATCGCACTCCTTCAGATGGTCCTCATCGCACCCCTCCTCGTCACATCTACCGGAGATGAAGGAACACCAATTGAACAAGTAGCGATTGCAACTGTCCCGTCACACTCTGACTCACTATCGAGCGGAGATTCACCGAACGGGAACGCTACTGGTAGAGTCGCTGCCGTTCGGGCTGCATACATGAACTGGGACGAGCTCCCGCTTGATCAAGAAGCAACAACAGATCCTCTTAACGACACCCACCAACAAGAGGCACAACTGCTCGATGCTCCTCCTACAGCTCCTCGCGGAACGCCTCCTGAGCTCGACGTAAACCCATTCTCTGTTGAGACTCCGAACAAGGCGCCAAATGCGCAGGAGCCCCGCATCTACACAGTGCGCTCTGGTGATACACTCTCTCGCATCTGGAATAAGCACGGAAGTGAGGCAGCGCTTGCGAACCAAGCTGCTGCTGCATTTCGAAAAGCTGGCATATCACTTTCAAGCCTTCGTGCCGGAGAAGACCTCGTCCTGTCTGTCTCAAGCACGGGTGAAATCTCGAAGCTCAAAAAAGAGCTAAATGATGGGAAAGTGCTCTTACTCGAACTCAACGACAACGCGTATGATTCTCGTATCGTTGAGCCTGAAATCATTACAACGCGTCGTATTGCCTCTGGTACTATCGACCACTCACTTGCTGCGTCGAGCCTCGCAGTCGGCATTCCGTACGAAGTTATTGATGAGTTTATCGATCTTTTTAGTGGACGAGTCGAGTTCAGTCGTGACACACAACCTGGCGATAGCTTTACCGTTATCTACGAAGAGCGCCAAATAAAAGGCGGAAAATCGCTGGCTCCCGGAGTAATTCACGCGGCTTCTTTCATGAACCGAGGAGAGCTCCTTGTTGCTGTGCGACATGTCGATAGCAATGACGAGGCGCGATATTACAATCGAAAGGGTGAAGCGATCGGAAACCACTTCCTTCGTTATCCAGTGAAGTTCACGAGAATCTCGTCCCTTTTCAATAAAGGCCGCTTCCATCCGGTTCTTAAGAAGAGGCGACCACATCACGGCGTTGATTTCGCAGCCCCGACAGGAACACCAGTACGAACAGTTGCAGATGGCGTCGTTGAGAAAGCCGGTTACTACGGCGGTAACGGTATCATGGTGAAGATAAAGCACGGCTCGAAGTATGCCTCTGCCTACGTGCACCTCTCGAAAATCTCAAAAGGAATTCGTGCCGGAGCGAGAGTGAAGCGCGGCCAGGTAATTGGGGCTGTTGGCTCAACAGGACTCGCAACAGGACCTCACCTCCACTACGCCTTTTATGTGAACGGAAAGTATGTAGATCCAATGAAGATCAACCTTCCACAACTTCCGAATTCACACGAGCCTATTCCAGCGGAATTCCTACAAGCCATGCTGAGCGAACTCGAACACCAGCACCAGCAGGTGCAAATTGCTTACGCTGCAAGAGCAGAACAAACAGTATCTGGTGGCGTATAACGAATGTCGGACCACGCACTGCTCTCAAACGCTCCACGCGTTGGAATTCTTTGCATTGGGAATGAAGTTGTTGATGGACGTATCGTCAACTCAAATGCTTCATGGCTCTCCCAAGAGCTGCTCCGTTCAGGATTTCTTCCCCAGCTCGTCACTTCATGCCGCGATGACCTAGGCGAAATCTGCGAACTCCTTACATTCTTATCAGCACACGTAGAGTTTTTGATTACCACCGGTGGACTGGGACCCACCACTGACGACCTCACTCGCCAGGCAATTAGCCACTTCCTCAACAAACCCCTCCGCCTCTCAGAAGAGGAGCTGGCACGTTTGAAGAACTTCTACCGAAAACGAGGTCGGAAGTTCGACAATGCCAATAATATCCAAGCACACTTTCCGGAAGGAGCTACCATTATCCCGAACCCGAACGGAACGGCGCCCGGATTCATCAGTGCAGGAGAGGATTCCTTTCATATCTGCTCACTTCCAGGGGTACCACGTGAGCTGTATCCGATGATTCAAGATACCGTTATTCCATTTCTCCTAGAGCGAACGGGCTCGCGGGTACAAGTCCCGATATTCCAGGAATTTCAACTTTTTGGCATACCAGAATCTGAAGTTGGAAAACGTGTGACGCGACTCTCCCTCCCAGAAGAGATTCGCGTTGGTTACCGACCTCACTTCCCAGAACTTCAAGTCCGCGTTGAATCGTTAAGTGGCTCAGAAGAGCTCCTTGAGAGTGCTGCTGCAACAATCCGCGAAGAGCTAGAAGAGTTCATCTTCAGCACCGAACCGAATACCTCACTACCGAACGCGCTCCATGACCTGCTCGTCGCACATGATAAGACTGTAGCCGTTGCAGAATCGTGTACCAGTGGACTACTTGGAAAACTGCTCACGGATTGTGGGGGTTCAAGCCGTTACTTCCTCGGTGGAATGCTCACGTACAGCAACGAACTAAAAGAGACACTGCTGGGCGTTCCAGAGGCAACGCTCAATACTCACGGCGCTGTCAGTCCTGAAGTAGCACGCGCCATGGCAAAAGGTGCCCTTCAGAAATGTGAGAGTTCAATTGCCATCTCAATCACTGGCGTTGCTGGCCCAGGGGGAGGGAGTGAAGAAAAGCCTATTGGGCTCTTTTACATCGGAATCGCCTCTGAAGGGTATGAAGTAGCACTGGAATTTTTCCTACCAACTGATAGGGCATACGTCCGAAGATATGCCGCGTTCTCAGCGCTCGATTCCCTGCGACGATTCCTCCTAGGGCTTCCATTTCTCGGGAAGACAGTTGAACCGCTCATGCCTTAAAACGCCGACGTATTAAAAGACCCGAGTGTTAGAAGGGCAGAGCAAGGCGGCTCACTTTCTCGTCGCACCAAGTGCTTCTTGCAATAGCTACCCGCTATATCTAACGGAGCTGCTCCATCATTTGCGCCCACTGCTCGAACAAAAGCGCTTGCGGACCATCGCTGAGAGCCTCTTCGGGATTTGGATGAAACTCTACCATGACCCCATGTGCTCCCACTGCGCGTGAAGCATATACGAGTGGCACGATCAGATCCCGTGTCCCAGCAGCATGTGAAGGATCAACAATCACCGGAAGGTGTGAGCGTTGTCGAATCACTGGTATCGCACTCAGGTCGAGGGTATTTCGGGTTGCATTCTCAAACGTTCGAATACCTCGCTCACAGAAGAATACCTGCTGATTACCCTGTGAGAGTATGTACTCAGAGGCATTCAAGAGGTCATCAATACTCGAACTCATTCCACGCTTTAACATGACAGGACGCTGGGTTCGCCCAACTTCCTGAAGAAGTGTAAAATTCTGCATATTGCGAGCGCCGATCTGAATGATGTCAGATTTTTCCGCTACCTTATGAACGTCTTCTACCGCTAGCACCTCAGTAACTACAGGAAGATCGTATGTACGTCCTGCTTGCACCAGCAGATCTAACCCAGCATAACCAAGTCCCTGGAAACTATACGGGGAAGTGCGCGGCTTAAAGCATCCTCCTCGGAGAATGTGCCCACCTGTCTCCTTGAGGTGCTTGGCACACTGAAAAATCTGCTCCTCCGTTTCGACAGAGCAGGGGCCACCAATGATAACGAACGAGTCTCCCCCAAGACGGACTCCACGAACATCAATGATAGAATCCTCTGACTTATAATCACGGCTATAGAGCTTTGCCTGTCCAGCCTTCGCACGTGGCTGCTCGCTCTTACTGGGAGTCTGTGACTTTTCTCGTGGAATCTGAGGGACTGTGGAACCATCCGTCGAGGATTTCCCATCCATAGCGACTTCCGTTCGGATAATGTCAGTGCTCGGATAACATCCTAATACCTTGAGGAATCGGGAGTGCCTACGAACTTCCTCAATAACGAACCGAATGTGGTCACTCTCCGCATTCCCTTCAAAATCAAGGTAAAACATCTCTTCCCACGGATTACCAAGCACTGGTCGAGATTCGAGTTTCGTAAGATTCACCTTATTGTCTTGAAAGATCTTAAGCGCATCAACGAGTGCTCCGGGCTTATTGGCAGTTGCAATGACGACTGACGTCTTACAGGGCACACGCTCATCGATTTGCACTGGCTGACGTGCAACAATCAGAAATCGGGTGATGTTTTCCGTTTGATCTGCAATGCCTCGCTTTGCCACATGCAATCCAAGGAGCTCAGCTGCCTCTTCACTTGCAATCACAACAGAGTCTATCGCTTCAGTTCTTCTCAGCTCTTCTACCGTTTCATTCGTATTGAAAGATGTCTCAACTGGCACATCGAGCGTAGCGAGAAATTTTCCACATTGAAGCGCGAGCTGTGGGTGAGCGTACACACGACGAATCTGTGTTGGCTTCACACCAGGAAGCCCAAGAAGGCATGGGGTAATCTGGTACTTCTCTTCTCCAACAATTACGAGGCGAGTTTTCTGGAGAAGATCATACACCTCATTAATACCACCCGAAGTGGTATTCTCAATTGGCAAGACCCCGTAGTCGACATCACCTCGCTCAACAGTTTCGAGAACAAGACGGTACGAAGTGCACCCATTGAAGGTTACTGGCACGTCCGACCTCGAAAAGTATTGTTCCGCAGCAAGATGACTAAATGAACCCTTAGAACCCTGAAATCCAACTCGTTGAATCTCAACTTCTTCCCCTATTTTTGAATTGAGCTGCTTTTGCAAGAACTGCTGCTGATGACGGATAGAGTCATCAATGATTTCATGAAAAACTCGGGATACGAAGTGCCCATCAAGTTTTTTTGTTCTACCGTGTTGAAGCCGTAATGATAGGAGCTTCTCCTCCCGATGCTGGTCACGGATGGGGCTGTGGCCGGCGTATTTCACCTCTGCAGCGGCAAGACTTTTTGCTCGACGTTCGGCAAGAAGATCAATAAGCTGTTGATCCAGCTCGTCAATTTCGCCCCTAAGGGTTTCTAGCCGCTTCTGGTCTTCATCTTTCTGGTCTTTCATGAGGCTTCATCATCCATTGTGGTATGTAGGAGAGCAAGATGCGGCAGTTCTCGGTGCAAGTCAATTCTCACCCACCACCGAAAGATAGCATGAAAGAGGGCTCCTCTTACCTTCCATTCGACTCATAGGATTGGTGTGTGCACGAACGTAAAAGCAAGGAAATCAGCGAAAGCATAACAACCGAACTTACGGATAAAACGCGCGGTTCCATTCGTGTCAAGTGGGTAATCTTTCCTACTTTTCGCTCTCTTTCTTTCACAGAGCACATTGCACGATCTCCTTAAGAGCTTTATTTTGTTGAAAATTGACATTTCAGTTAGATTGGATCACTAGGGCTATAAACGCAGCGGGAATCATAATGAAGCGCATTCTCTCCATTACTCTCATTCTTTTATCTACTCTCTTCTTTACTGCATGCAACAGCTCTACTGTTGATGAAGCGCTCGATACCATTAAAGATCCAGATGACGCTCTTGACCTCATCGATGGCGTTGATCGCAGGCCGATTAATCTTGCGCTCTTCGGCCTCAATGCATTCTCCAATCAAGCATTTGCTGGCAGCATCTGTAGCCAGTTCTCTGAAATCAAGAACACACTCGGTATCACGGCCGTGCGAGTTCTTTTTAATTGGGATGATAATGTTCAACCGACACCGAATAGCAGTCTCAACTTCTGATTTTATGATGATATTCTAGATTGCATTCCCTCTGGAATGACGGCTCTCGTTATCCTCATGGAAACTCCGTCGTGGATGTCCGATCCCTCACGGTGGGATGGTGGAAATCCGCGGCTTACCTTTGCAAACCGATGGGCTCGAGCCGTAGCGCGTCGATACGCTGGCCACCCGAGGATAAGTGGATACCAGATCTGGAATGAGCCAAACAACGCTGCCTTCCCAGCGAACGAGCGACTCTCCGTCTTGCAAGAGCCGATAAACTTTGTAGAGCTCACCTCTTTTGCTAGCGATGCTATCCGAGACGAAGATCCGACGAAGCTCATCATCAGCGGTGCAACAACTAGTATCGCTCAGAACTATCCGAGCACGTTAAACTATAACAAGATGTTAGTGGAAGCGGGGCTTCTATCGCTCGTTAATGTCTATGCCATTCACTACTACGGCACAAACTACGAACGACTTATTGGTGAAGTTGATGACTTTCTCAACTCTGTATCTCTTCCTATCTGGGTCACTGAAACTGGGAAAACGGGGGTAAACAATCAACTGGAGTATGCTGAACGCACCCTTCCCTTCCTCCGCGAGCGGGTGGATGGGATTGATCGTATTTTCTGGTACCGATTTGCTGAAGATCTTCCTGCGAATGATTCGTTCGGACTTCGAACGCCAGATCCTGATTTTCCGGTATCCGACCTCTATATCTATCTTGCCAATAGCTAACAGAATCCTAACAAATTAAAACTTGAATTGAGCTCGACGTACATATAGCAACAACACGACACTTTCAAAATAAATGTTAGGTTAAGATGATATCGTTCGACGTTGCATCTGTGGAGTACGGGTCCTCAACGCTGACTTTGCGCTAGGGCGATAAGAGAGCAACTCTCAATAAAAAAATTGTTAGTAGGGTAAGTAAGTTAGAAAAAGAGTCGCAAAACATTTGACCGAGACTGCCCGTACGTGTTTTTTTACAAAGGTCGGCGGTAACAATAGTGACAAATGGAATAGATTCCTATGAGCGAACGACTAAACGGAGAGGTAATCATCATCGACGATAAGCCTCAGGGGCTAGAGAACCTGCGTAAACTCCTCATTCTCGAACGGTTCGATGCATTGATTGTTAGTAAGAGTGTTCAGATTCTCTCGGAAGTGCACCAGACTGACTCACTGAGACAAACAGATACTCATAAAAGCCTGGGGCCCTTGCCTGCAAACATCTTGCGTGCTGGGCCTGCAAACATCTTGCGTGCTGGCGATCATCAACAAATATTTATCATATCTCTCGACTTGAAGAGCGAAGATCCCTTCGATGCGCTATCAAGACTTCAAGCAACCTATCCGAATGCTCGTTATGCTTTCATCGGAACGACTTTTGATTCGAAGCAGGCAGAGGATTTCTTTGCAGCAGGAGTTAACGCGTTTTTTACAAAACCAATAAGCGCAGATAAGTTCATTCGTTGGGTTACGAACTCAGACCCGATTGCAGTGGATGTACCTACTGTCGCTTCAGATCGAGCTGCTTAGTTTTCAGACGGTTCTTGCGCCAGCTTTATACGCCAGTCGACCTCTTCCGAAGGAGAAAGCTCTCTGCAGACAGGCTACGTCGAATGTGTCATAAGAGACAGTAAAAGCGAGACCTACATGAGTGAAAAGAACCGACACATGCTCCCTGAGCGCGAGCCCGACATGCTCTATCTGGTCATGAGCGCCATTTTCATCGCATCTCTCGTGAGCTGCAACTTAATCTTCCAAAAGTTTTTTTTCTGGAATCCCTTTGGCCTGTACCAGTTCGAGATTTCTGTTGGGATCTTACCGTACCCAATTACCTTCTTGGTAACAGACCTGCTCTGTGAACTCTACGGTCGGCGCGCGGCAAATCGAGTAGTGCTTTCAGGATTCATCGCCTCACTCTTCATTTCTTCGATTGTATTTATTGCACTCAATGTACCGGCTACGGAATGGTCACCAATCAATGACGACCTATTCGCAAAAGTGTTTAGCCTTAACGGCCCTGCTGTTTTTGCCTCGATGACTGCATATCTCCTCGCTCAGCTTATTGATGTACGAGTATTTCACTTCTGGAAGGGTGTTACGGGCGGGAAGCATCTATGGTTACGAAACAATTTTTCAACCATGACATCACAACTTGTTGATACGGCCTCTGTGTTGTTTCTCCTCTGCATTACCGGAGTTATAGAATGGAATCGATTTCTCCCGCTTCTTGAGAATGGCTATCTCTTCAAGGTATTCATCGCGGTGATTGATACGCCGCTCCTCTATCTTGCTGTCTTCATTGCTCGCGGGAAAAAGAGCGTGAAACTTGCTCAATAACGCTCGCGTCGTTCTTCCACTGAAGCAGTCCCTGTCCCTGAAGGAGTGATAGAACGTCTTTTGAGTTCCCTATCGAGAAGACAGCTCTGAACACCCTCGAGATGCCAAGAAGGACCTCTCCCCCCCTCTTGCGATTGCCTTCATAGCGGAAATGACGAAACATATTAGGAGAATCTAGGATAAAGCAATCCACGAGGGGTAAAAATTAAACCTGTAACGTTCAAATGCGAGGGGAAACTATCTTGCAGACTCTCAAGCCTTTCTCTCATCTTATCGAATAAGTCTATAATCCTTATAAGGAGCTCTATTGTTAGATAAGCCGGGCCAAAAAGGGAAAACTCCCTCTCCACAGGGGAACCATCACAAAGAAGCCGTTATTACGGTTACAGACTCTGATACAGTATTAGCAATTGCAGGCGAGCGAAATAGTCAGCTGAAGAAGCTCGAGCAACTTCTTGACCTGAAGGCCTCTGTTGTCGCTGAAGGCTTTTTCCTTGCCGGAAGTGATAGTGATGTTGATCTTGCCGTCGATCTTCTTGAACAACTCGCTGAACTCGTCAGCCGTGGAGAAAAAATTTTTCCTGGCGACCTTGAGCGTTGCGTAAAAATGCTCTCTTCAAATCAGAATCTGCGCTTGGAGGACCTCTTTCGAGACCAGCTGAAAATCGCCGGACGAAAGCGAGTGATTGTCCCTAAAACCTTTCGCCAGAAAGAGTATATCGAGGCGATTAAAGAGAACGATATTGTTTTTGGAATCGGGCCAGCAGGAACAGGAAAAACATATCTTGCAATGGCGATGGCCGTATCAGCACTCTTGCAGCGGGAAGTGAAACGGGTTGTCCTGTGCCGTCCAGCCGTTGAAGCAGGCGAAAAGCTCGGCTTTCTTCCTGGAGATATGGCAGAGAAAGTGAACCCTTACCTGAGACCGCTGTACGACGCGCTCCACGATATGGTCGACTATGATAAAGCCACAGAGATGGTTGAGCGTGGCCAGGTAGAGGTTGCCCCACTCGCATTTATGCGCGGACGAACCCTCTCGAATGCCTTTGTTATCCTCGATGAAGCCCAAAATACAACATCGGTTCAGATGAAGATGCTTCTTACGAGGCTAGGTCGCCACTCTAAGTGTCTGATAACTGGAGATATTACTCAGATTGACCTCCCCCGAGGCACCAGCTCAGGACTTTCCGAGGCAACCAGACTCCTCAAGGGCATTCCTGGCATCCATATGGTACACTTTACGGAGGAGGACGTAATTCGACATCCCCTCGTCTCTCGTATCATCGAGGCGTACGAGAAGAAGGAAGCGGGGGAAGATGTCTTTCGACAAAAAAGCACGAAACGCCCGTAAAAATATATAGGGTGAAGAGATGGACGAGAAGACTACGGAGTCATCATACTGGTGCGTGTTCGTGCCGCGATAACGGGCAAGACTCTCATTCCAGCTGAAGTAGGAGGGTCTACACCGACCCATGTGCCAACAAGGAGGAGCCATAATGATAGTATGTATTTCTAAGAGAAGGTCACTGCACCCGTAGTCCACGCTCCCTTTCTAAACTCAGCAATATTTTTATGAACGCAATACTATATATCAACCTTGCTCCTGTTTGCTTTCGGCTTTGTGGAAATTCCTCTGCGCCACGAGCTTCTACTCTTCGGCATTCTCGCCGTTGCAGAGAGGGATAGTCATCTGTATGGATACGAAACACCCGTCAGCAGTACCGCCTATCACAAAATTTCGAGCCTTTACCGGTATCGTGATAGCAATTCTCTGCGCCGTCTCCGGAGAGCTTATCCTCGGATCACTAA
>JBMTVV010000026.1:0-11928 GCA_049451755.1 Bdellovibrionota bacterium | reverse complement strand
TCTCTACTTCCTCCGAAGTACGAGCAATCCCTCAGGATCGGAACGGAATCGTAGGGTATTCATCCCTCTTTTTCGACCGGTAATCGAGACCTTCGGCTCAGGGAGAGATAGAAAACACTCCGGTTCCCAGCAAAAGGATAAGTCCTCCTGAACAAGCGACAGAAGATGCTCTTTGGTGCCGCCGCCTCCTTCAATATGGGAGAAGCTACGATCACAAAAGAATGCCGCACGTCCTCCCTGACGACACACCCGCGCCGCCTCGACAAGTACTTCATTCATCTTCAATGACCAACTTGTGCCATTGGTGAAGTCGCTGCATGTGGTGCTGCTAGGCTTTACCCCTAGGAACCACGATTTAAGCCAGTTCCCATTACCAACAGTTCTATGTCGCGGTATTGGGGGGTTGGAGAGAATGAGGTCCACAGTACCGGTTCGAATATGCGATAGCTCTCTTGGATCGGCTTGTGTGATCTTTGAACGATGCTCTGGCTTGAAGAGTATTGATGGAACGCCTTCTTGGAGTACCATGGCCGACTTCCGAAGTAACCGCGGTGCAACAGCTCGATAGTCTGGAATTTGATTACGTTTTTCGTTCAGCTCAAATTGCTGTTCGGGTGTAATAGCTCTCTCAGAAGGAGAATACACTGAGAAACCACCTGCGCCTCTTCCATGCAGCAAACCAAGCGCTAACCCGCGGAGAAAGCAACTGAGTCGGTCTGATTTATTGAGTAATTGGCGCCGAAGAGCAGATATTTCCCGAAACGTGGCCGGATCGTAAAAGGCTGAGAAGATACTGTCGAAGCCGTCAAGAGAAGCCGGGGCATTTAATGGTGACATCTGGAGCCATAGAGCGACTTCTGTCAGGTCACAGGGACGCAGTCGCGCTAATGCAACCGTGAGCGCTACCGGATCCATATCATTCAGAAGGTAGGTACGCTCAGAGAGGGCTGCTTCGAGTCCCACAACACCGGAGCTACAAAAAGGATCGAGGACGGTATCCCCCACCCGCGAAAGGGATGAAATTGCTTCGGCAACCACTGATGGAGCTATTTCAAATGGTAGAGGGGCTATTTGATGAAGAGAGTGAGCTGATGGTGGCTCCAGATCGGCGCCGTTTTCCACCGAAATATTTGCTACTGAACTCTTCGCTCCAGAGTTCTTGAGCAGTGAGCCTTCGTAGTAGCTGGGACGCTGAACTACTTTGAGGGCTAATTGACTACGAGGTAATGGCGTCATAGAGAAATCCTAATTATGAAAAATCGAAAAAACGGAGAAAACCAGCTTATCGTTTATGTCCTCATGGTTGATGGCACTGTCCGACGGACGTATCGCAAACACACCGAAGAAACGGTAGCACTCAAGCTTGAGCATTCATCTACTGTGTACCCTTCGGTGAAGCTTGCTGCACTATAAGATGAGGGACATCACCCTCACCAGTGGGGAATTTCTGTGACAGGAAAGTATAAGAAAGTTAAAGTACTTAACCTTCATAGAACACAGATAAAATTTTCTTAAAAAAAAGCGAACCTTGGTTGATTGTGCGCACCGGAGTCCTTCCTTGATATTGGATTGTCTGTTCTCTGGGAGTCACGAGAAATCATCTTACGCATTATCTCAGTCCGCGATCTTGCGAAGGAGACTCTCGAAGCGCTCTCGTTGCTCCTGGTCACCCGAAAGTGAAAAAAGCGATACGAGTTCTTCTAATATCCGGGTGTCTGTTGGGCTGACTTCATGCGCTTGTAGAAGCAATTGCCTACTTTCATCAGAATTGCCTAGCTCCTTTTTCGCTATTGCATTCAGATAGAGTTCGTCCACCGACAGAGCACTTCGTCCCTCAGAATTCAAAAACTCTTCGTAGAGCTCGATGACTTGGGCTGGCTTTTTAATCTGTAGTAAAACGAATCCTAGGTTCTTACGAGTCACCGGATCTGCGGTATCCAGCGCTAGAGCCTTTCGAAAGGCAAGCTCCGCCTTACTGAGTCTCCCAGTCTGTTGGTAGGCCACTCCTAATGCCTTGAAAAAACGGGCATCATCGGGAGCAAGGGTCGAAGCTTTTTCGAAGTATCCAATAGCAGACGCAGTCTCTCCATTTTGAAACTGAAGCAGGGCTGCTCGGAATAAGGCCTCCGTTGATTCGCCGTTCCCAAGCTCAATGGCCTTTTCATACATTGATAGGGCTTCTCGTGTTAACCCCTTCTTCTCATAGAGGACCCCAACGTTGAAGTGAGTAGTGGAGTTATCTGGTTCGACTGCGATAGCCTGCGAGAACTGAGATATCGCCAAATCGCGATCTCCCTCCCGTTCTGATATGATTGCGAGTCCTTGTAGGGCAGACGGGTGAAGTTTATCTCGGATGAGTATTTTCTCGTATATTTGCTTTGCCTCTTCATTTTTGGACTCTGTGAGGAGAACTCTCGCAAGTCCCAGTAAAAACTCTACACGTTCCTCAATAGCTATCGCTTTCCGAAATGAGGCTGTCGCCTCTTCGTTCTCCCCCTGTTGAGCTAGGAACTGACCAAAATTATAGTGAATTTCCGCCATTGTCGGGCATAGTTCAATGGCTTCCTTAAAGAGCGCGCGCTTTGTACCACTCTCCATTCTGTTCCCAGTACTTTCGACTCTCTGTGTTAGCTTTACTGCTCGTTGACATGGTCCGTCAGCCGCATTGGCACTATGAATAGAATGGGTCTGAATGAAGCAAGCAAGCAAGAGAGCCGCTAAAGAGATATTGCCTTTCATCGACTTATCTTGGCAACTTTGGCTCTGCCAGAGAGTACTCTTGTCGACCATAACAATTACCCAGCAACGTATCCGTATGTACCTTCTGGTCGCCTTTCTTGACCAAGTACGTTTTTAATGCGGTCCAAGCACTCTGAGAGAACGAGTTCGGGCTGAACAAGGGAGATTCGAAAATGTCGACGATACGGAACCCCAAAAACCACTCCAGGAAGAATTACAACCCCTTCTTCTAGCACGAGCGTTTGAACGAAAGATTCCGCATCCGCATGATAAGAGTCGGGTAACTTCGCCCAAACAGAGGCTCCTGCCTCCGGTAGTTCTACATGACAATTTAAGTCCTGGAGCCTAGTTGTGACCAACTTCGCCCTTTTTGCATATCGTGAAACTGTCTCTGATAAAAAAGAACCTGACGCACGGAGTCCGGCTGCCGCGCCTACTTGTATGGGAGTAAAGGTGCCATAATCAGTGTGAGACTTACGGATTGCAACCGTTTCAACCAGCTCTCGACAGCCAACAAGTCCGGCAACTCTCCAGCCAGGAATCGAGTAGGCCTTCGACATGCTGTACACTTCCAGTACCCCTTGGTAGTCACCATCACAGGCTTTCAGCAGACTGGAAGGCCTCGTTTCAAATCCCATTTCACCATAAACAAAGTCATTGAAAATGTGACAGTCATATGCGCGTGCAATCTGAATGATATCTTTGAGATCCTCGATTGAGGGGCATATGCCTGTGGGGTTTCCCGGGCAGTTGAGAAGAATAAGCGACCTTGGGTGCTTTTCAACCATTCTCTTGAGCGAACTGAGCATTGATGGTGTGCAATCAGCTTCGTAGAATTGGATTTCGAAATTTCCAATCAGTGAGGCGGCTGAATACATGGCTGGATATGTCGGTAGAGGAAGTAAGAGAGTGGAATACTTGTCTCGATAGAGAGAGAGTACTTGCAGGGTGGCATCCTTGGTTCCGAGAGTGATACAAACCTCATTCTCTGAATCGAGATGCACCTGAAAAGCGTCTCGATATTTAGCTGCGAATGCCTCGCGAAGCTTACGTAGTCCTCTTGCTGAGGAGTAACGATGAGTGGTCGGCTTAAGTGAGGCTTCTATAAATCTATCGAGAACTTCCCGCGATGGAGCTAGATCTGGATTTATCATCGACAGGTCGAAGAGGGTCTTTCCATTTGATTGTGCTTGTTTGCACCAGTTGCGAAGCGCCGCTAGTGCGCTTGGAACGAGTTGGTTCTCCTCATCTGAAAGCTCGCCACCTTTCGATGAATGCGCATTGGCTGAAGAACTATCGATCATGACAAGAATCGCCTTAAAGAAGCCGTTAGTCTAACTCCGAGAGAACAGGTTGAAAAAGTATACGGCCTGAGCTGCATCTCCTGCGACCTGCACCTTGTGTGATAGCATAGCAATCTGTGGATTGAGGCGACCACGTAGGATTTGCTCGAGGTAGCGTTCTTGCACCTCGATAGAGCACGTACCAGCATTTGGTGGATTTTTCTCCCAGTGCTCGACACTGAGCTCATTATCTCGAAAGGAAAAGGTATATCCCTCCGAGCAATCAGAAACGTTCAGGGTGATAGCGCCATTTAAAAGACCTTGTAATTTTTGAAATCGCTCAGACTTCTTTCCATTGAGGCCCTCGATGACTTTATGAAAATAACGGGAGTCGTCTCCTTCGTCTTCGTCTTCATCTTCGTCGTCATCCTCAGATTCGGACTCTCTTAACTCAGCAAGGGCAGAGTCAATTTCGTCGTCCTCTTCCTCTTCCCGACTCCCCTCTGCTTTTGCTTTTGTAAGCTGTTCCACTACAGCCTCATCGCGGGTCGCATGAATATCACCAGTATCGGTGATCTCGAGTGCAGCCTTTGCTTGTGGGGGGGTGTCAACTCCACCGTTTTCATCTCTCACTTTGTCCTCACTCATTATGATGCTCTCCTGACCCATTCGAATATTTCGTTTGGTGTTATATTACTTTTTGTTCCCAGATTTTATATTACTTTTTGTTTCCAGATTACTGTCGTTTTGCAGGTCACTTGTGGTCTCTGTGCCGTAACTACCCCTCTCCTGAGATGTCAGCTCAGGTCTTATCTTGCCGCAGCCTCCTAAAACAGCATAATTATAGGGGTGATTTGAGTCTACAAACAACCATAGCAGTCCAGAAAGGTACCATTGTCTACTAAAACCCGCCATAGCGAGCCCGTCCGTGCTACACCTTGTACTGGTCTCAATGTTTTTGCCTTAACTGGTGGCATAGCATGCGGAAAGTCTACGGTGTTGAAGATGCTAGCTTCTCGAGGATGGTCCACAGTAAGTGCGGATGATGTGGCTCGCAGAGTCGTTGAGCCTGGTACCGAAGGTTTGCGTCGCATTATTGAGTCTTTTGGAGAAGAAGTGCTGCTTGCTGACGGTACGCTTGACCGTGCCAGGCTAGGAAGACGCATTTTTGCTGATAAGTCTGATCGTCTCCTCCTTGAGTCAATTCTCCATCCACTGATTCGGCAGGAGGCGAAGCTTATGCTGGAAAGGGAATTCCAAAAGAACCCGAATGCACCCATCGTGTACGAGATTCCTCTTTTTTTTGAATCGAGTCAGGTGTATCCGGAAATTTCAAAGGTCGTAGTCGTGTATACGCCACGGTCAATTTCCCTCGAACGCTTGCAAGGGCGAGACAAGCTCACCAGAGAAGAGGCGGATCAGCGTCTGGATGCGCAGCTTGATGTAGAAGATAAAAAAAACAGAGCGGATTATGTGATTACGAATACTGGCTCTCTTGAAGACCTAGAGGCCGAGGTCGAGCAATTTCATGCTGATATCCTGAAAGAGGTGCGAGAACAGCAGCGGTGATAAACAGGTAGACTGCCAACCGTACTACGTTAACTCATTTGGGAGCAGAACTGGCTGTTGTCGTATCATCGCGGAAAGCCTAGCTGGTCCCTCCTAACTATTTTGACTGAAACCAGTCGACAGTTTTTTGTAACCCAGCAGTGACCTCAACCAGCGGACGATAGCCGAGCGCCTCACTTATCTTCGATATATCAGCAAGTGAGTGTTTTACATCCCCCGCTCTGAACTCTTCGTGTAGGAGCTGCGAGTTCGCCGGGAGTAATGAACGTTTTTTCAAGGCCTCCTTTATGGCGTTGTGCAGTTGCAATAACGAGGTCTGGCATCCAGCAGCAACGTTGTAAACATTCGCGCGTCCTTCATACGAGCCAGTATTCGTTTCACGTATGAGAGTGGTTCCGGTTAGTGCTGAAAGAATATTGGCCGCTACCACATTTGATACGTAGCAGAAGTCACGCGATGTTTCGCCATCACCGTATACGATACATGGTTCTCCTTTTAGAATCGTATTGATCCAACGTGGTATAACCGCTGCATAGGCACCGTCCGGATCTTGCCGTGGCCCAAAAACATTAAAATATCTGAGTCCAATGATTGGGAATGAGACTGACCCCGCAAAGGCTTGGGCGTATAGCTCATTAGCTCTCTTTGATGCTGCATAGGGAGATAATACCTGTCCCACAGTATCCTCACGCTTTGGTAGAGATGGATGATCACCATATACCGAGCTCGAAGAGGCATATACGAAACTCTTAATACGCCCGTTCCGCTCTGACTCTCTACGCGCAGCCTCCAGAAGTGTCAGAAACCCAGTGACGTTGGAGGCATTTGAGTCAAGCGGATTGTCGAAGGAACGTGGAACTGAACCGAGTGCGGCTTGATGCAATATAAAATCAACACCGATCACAGCCTGTTGGGCTACGGAAGCATCTTGTACATTTCCTCGAATCACTTCAAGCGAGGAGCGCTGCTCCTCGGAGATGAGCTCACGCACCTCTTCAATATTCTCCAGTTTCCCGGTAGAAAAATTGTCGAGTATTCGGACCCGTTGATTGTTCTGAAGTAACGCCTCTGCGAGGTGGGAACCGATAAATCCTGCCCCTCCTGTGATGAGCCATGTGTGCGTATCATGAATCGTTAGGTATTTATCCACACGTATTTCTCCTGCTTGCTAAGGTGCATGATGTCATTTTGGTGTTACGACCTAAGGTTGTGACGCTCAGATTTCGCGAGTAGCCTCAAGGAGCCTATTGTCACTTCTGAAAAGGCTCCTTCCGCTTTCGTGATTTCATAAAGCTCAATACGCGAGCAAAGGTACGGAGGTCGCTTACGGAGTCATACTCGTCAACGATCTCCCGACCGACAATCTCTTCTATGATATCCTCTAGTGTAACGATTCCTGCCAGGCTTCCATGTTCATCTACCACTGCTAAGATATGCTCTTTTTTCTCGAACATTCTTAGTAGCAGAGTATCGACTCTCAAGAGCTCTGGCACTGTTTCTAAAGGCCGTGAAATTGACATTAATGTTATATCATCCTTCCCGGCCAGAAGCTCACGATATATATCACGTTGCGTTACATAGGCATGAAGATCGTCAGGTCTTTCCTCCTGATAGAGGGGGACCCTAGAAAAGTTCCACTCATCGATGCTCGCCCTTAGTTCCCCCACCTGCATAGCCTCATTCAATCGAAATACGACAACTCTTGGTGTCAGGATATCTCGGACTAGCAAATCGTCTAAGGCTAATACATTTGTAATGATTGAACCTTCGAACCGCTCAAGGGTCCCCTCTTCCGCCCCGAGCGTTGCAAGTGCCCTCACTTCCTCCTCAGATACTCGTACTGAGGCATCCTCCCCTTGCAATCGACGATTGATAAACTGAGAAATTGCGATAAAGGGCGACATAAATCGCACGAGCACATCGAGAGGAACCGCGAATACTCGACTCATTTGACGGGCGTAAGTAACCCCAATTGTTTTCGGAACAATTTCACTGAGGTAGAGAATTCCGATCACAAACATGACTGAAAAGATGACAGCACCTCTTTCGGAGAGAACCCGTCCACCCGCCCATCCCGCAAGGGAGGCTCCCCCGGTATTTGCAATCGTATTCAGAATGAGGATAGCAGTAATAGGTCTACCGATATCTGTCTTAAAGCGACTTAATATCTTCCCGGCCCTAATCCCTTGTTCTTCCAGGGTCTTCACATAGGACAAAGGAACCGCGTATAGCGATGCCTCCATGACAGAACAGAAAGCTGAAACTGATATGGTGAGAGTAACAGCAAAAACGAGAAAAATAATCGGATCCATTGAAGTCGACCTAATGTACTAAAAAGACGGTGCTCTTGTATAGCGCAAGAATACGGCTAAACTACAGGTGTCGGGTGCTGTCTACCTCCCGTAGATGGGGGAAAGGAGTTCTCATTCCTGAGCGCATGCCACTATAACAGACTGGAATTGCTAGGCTTAGTGCGACTACTTCGTCCCCACAGGGAGAGGCTTGATGAGGCTGGATAGCGTTTTCCAGTGACGGTGTGGTAGTTCATGGACCACGTGTGTTTACTGTGCAGTGTATCAAAAGCCGCTATCATCCAGAGTCAGTAAGGAGTTAGTGTTTATTTATGAGTCGAGGAACTACGAACGTTTTTGCCGAAAAAGGGGTTAAGCCTTTGACGATAGAGCCTCCTCGAGCCTTCGCTACCGTATTGCAGAGTGTGGGGGCTCGTCCAACCCAGACCCTCGCTATCGGGGATACACCCTCTCGTGAGCAGGCCTCATCAACCCTTGTAAGCGATATTCAGAGCGGCATAGTAGGCACGCCGCATCATTTTTTCGGCCGAGCTCTGCACCATGGAAGTCTGCCTTTCCTTCATTATCGGCACTCGCTTATTACCGTAAGTCCAGCTCTCATAATCCTCATCGGCATATCGTCTCTGTTGGCGGTAACAAACTTTGAAAGCCTTAGTGTGGCATTTGGTTTTGTCGCGGCACTCTTATCGCTCTACGCCATGCATGTAGTGGGTCATATTTTTGCTGGACGATTCGTCGGTTCGGAGAGTGACTCGCTCATCATTTCTATCTTGGGGGTAACTGACCCAGGGCTCGCATTTCGGGAACGGCCAATTTTTCACGTGCCAGAGGTTTTTGAGACTCAAGATGGAGTTTACCTACACGGTGCGTCACCAAAGGTGTTACAAGAATCAGCCAAACAGTTAAGAGAGCAGGTGGAAAGTTCTCGATTAGCAGGGCGGTCTCCTTCGGAGATGCTGTTGGCGACTAGTCAGGAATTTGCTCGGGAGTTTTCCCATATTATACGCGCGCCGATGCGAAGTATCGGCGCTAGTATCGGTTCTCTCGTTAGTCTATTATTGCTGCGCTCATTAGAGCTTGAGAAAGTCTTTTCCGATGCTCCATTTCTGCTCACGGGTATGTTGTTTGTTGCAGCGATGCTTGTTGTGACTCCATTTCTTCCCCCACATAGACTTGGTGGTGCTTTTCCAATACAACTGAAGTCGTTTGCTTATCCCCTCTTGGTATTTTCATTCATCTTCCTCATCATGCCCTGGGAATCGCAGCAGGCGCTGATTATTGACTTCGTTGATTCCTCCATACTTCTCATATTCGCTATCCTAGTTATTGGACGAAAGCTGTGGTGGACACACCTTGTTACCATTGCAAAGCTAGCGCAACAGACTTCCGTAGCCAGTGCGACGATTCCAATCGAGACTCTCGTTACCATTGGGTATGGAGAGTCACTTCGGAGTGCACAACAGAAGTGCTTACAGAGTGAACAGGAGTTTTTTCCTGTTCTCTCCGGCAACCAGTTGCGAGGTGTTATTTCAAGAGCAGATATCATGAAAAGCCAGAGACCTGATTTTGACCGAGAGCAAATGGGCTCGCTTATTGTTCACGGTCTCTCTTTATGCGATGCACATCTAGCCCTAGAGGCGTGTTTTAGTCCGAAGCTTGAGATGCCATTTTTCGTCGTGGACCAGGAGTCTGTTGTTGGAATGGTGACTACGAGAAGTCTTCGAGATGCACTATTTCTGTCCCTTCAGGAGCAAATTCAGCATCAGGAGAGCGATTTCGACGAGTGATATTCCTACGGTTCTTCAGCATTCTTCCGTTCTCCTGGCGTTCCTCTATCGGATGGGTAATCGGGTGGCTATTTGGTTGTCTCCCACTCCGTGAGCCTCGTATGGCCGAAAAACAATTAGAAAGATTCCTGAGGGTGGATAACGCTAAAAAACTCACGCGCGGTGTTTTTGCTCACATCGGTCGCGTAGCCGCCGAGAGTGCAGATCTTACACCAGCTATGACTCAGAACCTGGCTCAGCTGAGAGATGCAGATAATGCTCTTATCAACGAGTTATTGCAGGAGCGGAGGCCGGTACTGGCTCTTACTGCCCACTTCGGAAATTGGGAGCTCATGGCGGCCACTATTGCTAGTTTCGGTCGTGAGATCGTTACCGTTGGGCGTGAGTTGAGATATGCGCCGCTTCAACGTTTTATCGCGCATAATCGTGCGAAAGCGATGGTGCGCACTATTTGGCGGGGCGGAGTGGCTGGACAGAAAGATCTTATTCGGGCGATGAAGACCGGAAACGTTGTTGCAGCACTTATAGACCAAGATACGAGAGTGCATGCAGAGTCGGCGCAGTTTTTTGGATATCACGTAGCAACCCCCTCCTCTATGATAGACATGGCTCTGCGTCATAAGGCTCGCATCGTGACAGCATTCAATTATCGGACAGTTGATGGAGGTTACATCATTGAAGTAGAGGAGATTCTCACTTCGCAAGATGTTTTAAGTATCATTGATGTGTATCATCAGAGGCTCGAGGATGTCATCCGTCGACACCCTGAGCAGTGGGTCTGGTTTCACAAACGATGGAGGACGCTTGCTGATGGTCGCAGACTCTCTTCTGAAGAGTATCTGGAGCTTCTCTCGAATGCATAGTCCGTCTTTCTGTCTCTCTTTAAAGCTTGCCTTGTACGCTTTCTATACCTTCGTAATCGTATTCATCGTTGCTATCTCCTCAAGTTGCTCAATATTGACGAACAGGAGCTGGGAAAGCTCCTCCAAGTATCTTCGTGAGGCGGAAGCGTGCGAACGGCAGGGCGATTTTGAACAGGCTATCAGAGCCTATCGCCAACATATTCGGAAGCGATTGGAGAAGGAAAACAGACCCGAGTGGGAAAATCCTGCGTTCTACCTTCTTCTTATTGGAGACCTCTACTTACAACAGTCCTTAGTGAAAGAAGCACTCCTTGAATACGAGCAGGCACGCTTAGAGGGGGTCGCACGGAGCCTTGTAGCGGATCGATTCCGACTTGTAGCAGCTTGGTTGGCCGAGAAGGGACAAACCCAAGAAGCAATCGAAATACTTTCCTTGTACCGCGAGGAAGATCCGGTTCTGTTTGATCTTATGAGAGATAGAGTGGTGCGCGAAAAGGTTGCCCACGAAGAAATGTTGCTGCAATGTTATACCATGCCCAGTGATGCATGCCCTAAACAGGCAGTAGAGCAATCGGATAAAAGTGAGCGCTTGCCTAAATCAGAGCGATAATCGATAAAGAAAGTGCTGTAATTCAGCCTCAATGTACTTCTATAAGCAGGAAATATGAATTTTTTATTGCCTCGAGGAATGGCAACAGCCAAGGAATCCTATGTAACTCTTTTTCGTGGGCTTGTAGGATGTCTCCTCGGATCCATGTGCTGTACCACTGTGATAGGTTGTGGTGGCGGGGGCGGTGGGCCGAGTGCCTCTGCAGGAAACCCAGCAGCGGCATTGATTCGTGTCGAGCCAAGGAAGATTGATTCAGGAGATCGTGCGCTCGTAACGGTCGAGTTGAGAGATATTCGCATCTTCGAATCGAATGGAATGATAATCAAGACGCGAATTCCACCGTCGCTCGATTTTCTCACGAATACATCGATACTCTCCATACAAGAAGAGAGTGACATCGTGATTGCTCCGCTTACATTCGCGAATAATGAAGAGCAGTATATTCTGTTCTACATCGATATGGCGAGTATCCCATCGAATCGGAGAGAAGCTGATATAACGTTTCTACTGGAGGGGACTGTGGTGATTTCACCGAGTACCGACGCAGTCGATGTAGATGTGGCAGATAGAGATGACCGTCAGACGTTTTCGATTAGCAACCCCCGTTTTACTGCGCTCTCCTCCACCACAGTCGAGGTTCAGTGAGACGTGATTCACTGAGGCCTTGTCGGATGTCACGGTCGGATGTCACGTTATCTGCCGTTAAAGAATCGAGCAACGTACTGGGCCTGATTTCTAACGAGTGGAGACTCATCGGAAAGAGCT
>JBMTVV010000025.1:0-12287 GCA_049451755.1 Bdellovibrionota bacterium | reverse complement strand
TCGAAGAGGGCGAACCTTCCTAGCATCGTATTTGGGTCATTTAAAGCAAAGAAAGCCGGAAAGAACGGTATCGACAGGGCTTAATACAAAATGGATCCCACCCAAAGCGTACTATGACATGCAGGGAGTTGAAGAGCTAAAGAGCGGACGGGGAGCACCGATACGAGAGGAACTATAAGACCCACAAGACTAGCTCTCATCACTGATACTTATACGCCCAATAATGAGAGAAAGCAGGAATAGACAACCACTGATAGCCAGTAAACACTTTCCTCCGATAATACAAAACTGGTAGTACTCATACCGCCTTTTTGCACTCATCAAATATTCATCATCAACGGACTGCTCGGAAGGCATCCGACCGGAGGCGTCTGTAACATCGGCTTCTTTCTCAGTGCCGTATGTAAAAACTCGTGTGGTTGACGAAGAGGATGATGATTTGCGGACAAGACGGCCTCGATTAGCAATTGATGGAGTTTTAAAAGAATCGTCTCTCTCTGCAGTGAGGCTCTGTATGGTATCACGGTAGTGTCGTGCCCGCTGAGTACCGAGATAGAGGTTCCCCGCGCCCAAAATGAGACAAATCACCCCAAGACCCAAAGACCACCAAAATAACCTGGGAAATTTATCAGCCTGACTTCCTCTCATACCCTGAATATTAGTATGCGAACGGGAAAAAGAAACACCCTAAAATATATTTGCACCTCGGTGTCATCTGGTGTTGTGTGGTACACTTGTCGAGAGGGCTCATGCGGAATAAGTCCAGCCTTTTGCTGTGACTGGGCATCCTTTTGGAATAGGTTTCAGGTTCGAGGAAGTAAGGTATCAGGTGAGCTCCTGCCACTGAGTTATATCAGTAGAGGGAATCTTGGAATCTCAGTAGAGTTGGTTTCTGTGAGGTCGGTTATGGAAGATAGCTGTTTGAAAAAATTAGAAGAGGGGGCTTCTCAGTTAACTCTCATCTTCTTTGGACTACTAAGCACCATAACGCTCTATCTCACAGCTCAGATAGCCCCAGTCCTCTATCGCTACTATGAACTTGAAAGCCAAGCGGAAGCGATGGCTCGAAGAGCAATGATAGTCTCTGATGATGAGATTTTACGACGACTCAGTGAAATTATCGTCAAACATAATCTTCCAGCGGACCCCGGTGATATTAGAATTTATCGCGCTCCAAATGAAATGGAAATTACGCTTGATTACGAGTCACCGATAACAATCCCCTGGATTGACGGAGAGTGGGAGATTTATACGTTTCAATTTCACCTGAAAGTCCACGAGAGAATCTCTCTTGAACGACCAAGATACTGAGAGCTCGAGTCAAGTTACACGGGGAATGGAACCTTCAAAGGAACAGCCAGTACAGGAGAGGCGCCCAACTCCTCAAAGAGAGACATTTCAGGTTTGCCTTTCTAATTTCCTTCAGATACACTCTCCCGGATGTCTGGCGGACAAGACATTCGTCCGGTCAGAAAACCTTTAATGTAAACCTGCGAGTTTACAAAGGAATCTACGTTATGCTTGAGACGATTCGCTCTGTGCAGGGCGGCATACTACCAGCCAAGGCTCACATACTAGCTGGCCCTTCTCCAGCTGGCCCTTCTCCAGCTGGCCCTTCTCCAGCTGGCCCTTCTCTGATTGCTAGAGTTTTTTGTTTTTTGTCCCGTGCTCGCCACGCTGCCTGGAGGAACTGTTATCACAGTAGAGCCTTTCTTTACGGTAGTCCCTTTCTTTACGGCAGTACCTCTCTGTACGGCAGCGCTCTTTATCCCTTGAGAGAAGTCATTCAGACCAATTGTGTCTCCGCTAGTTCTTTTGTCTCCACTATTATCTCTTTTTTCTCCACCTCTCTCTATTATTCTTTCTCCTCATTGGGAATAACTAAAAGAGCGGGAATAACTGAAAGAGCAATCTCTCAAAAGAGGACTCTCCTTGAACTCCTAAGAGGAGGAATTTTAAGAGTATGCCTCTTTAGAATAAACAGGATTTACACTGAAGCAGGATTTACACTGAAGCAGGATTTACACTGAAGCAGGGCAACATAATGAGAAACACAGCAACGAGACCCCGAAAAGTGGTACGGCTGCAAGAAAATAAGGCAGTATCCTTTTTGATTTTATCCAAGCAACCCGCAACACATCATAACATATTTCACACGCATTAAGGAGCGAAATCCCATGAGTAATCCTACAGAGAAAAATTGGCAACGAGTTATCGATAGCGCGCAAGTCCAACGTGCAATCACTCGAATTAGCTATGAGATACTGGAGCGTGATCCTGTTCCATCAACACTAGCAATAATTGGAATACGAACTGCGGGAGAATTTTTAGGAAGACGGCTTCAGGCATCGCTTGAAAATCTGACCAAGACACATATTCCCTTCGGTGTGCTCGATATCACCCTCTACCGTGATGATCTTTCTCAAACAGCGGATCAGCCGACACTCAAAGGTACTGATATACCGTTTCCCATTTCAGGGAAACGGATCATCTTAATGGATGATGTTTTGTTTACCGGACGAACGGTTCGAGCTGCACTCGATGCCATCATTGACTTCGGCCGGCCATCTCGTGTCGAACTTGCTGTCTTAGCAGATCGCGGACATCGTGAACTCCCCATACGACCTGATTATGTTGGTAAAAATCTCCCAACTAACCCGAAGGAGTTCGTACGAGTCACATTGAGCGAACTTGGAGAGGAAGATGGAGTGCATATCTGTCGAGAATCAACGGTAAGCTAATGAAAGGGTAGCATCATTCAAAGAGTTTTTATGGAGAATATGGCAGAAGACATTCATACAAACGCTGAGGCATCGTCGTTACAAGATTCGACAACGGCACAAGCTCCTCTTCGTAATCTCTTGGATATCAAATCGCTCTCGAAGAATCAGCTTCTCTCTCTCGTGAAAGACGCTGAGACCTTTATCGAAGTTTCCGAACGCTCGATAAAAAAGGTCCCAGCACTACGAGGGAAAACTATTCTGAACGTTTTCCTTGAGCCCAGTACGAGGACACGTGTGAGCTTCGAGATTGCAGGCAAGAGACTGTCAGCGGACACCATTAATATCACAGGCTCGGGCTCATCTATTTCTAAGGGGGAGAGCCTAGTTGACACTGCACGAACCCTTCAAGCAATGCGGCCTGATGTTATCGTCTTACGACATAGTGCTAGCGGGGCAGCACACTTCCTCGCACGTCGGTTAAAGAGTACCGCGATTGTCAATGCCGGAGATGGAATGAATGAGCATCCAACCCAATGCCTGCTCGATCTCCTGACCCTCTCTGAGCGATTTGGAAAGTCTACTGATGGGCTGACCGGAAAAACGGTTGCAATTGTCGGAGACATCCGTCATTCCCGCGTGGCACGTAGTAACGTATGGGCACATCGAATTCTTGGAAATCAGGTGCGTTTAGTTGGTCCGCCCGGACTTGTCCCAGAGTTACTCCGTTCCCCCGAGTGCTTCGGACCAAATGTTGAAGTTTTCCACTCTCTTGAAGAGGGGATACGGGGTGCGGATGTCGTCATGGTGTTGCGTCTACAGAAGGAACGACAGAACGATTCTTTTATTGGTTCCCTTGATGAATATAGCCGCTTCTATGGAATCACTCTCGAGAAAATGAACCGGCTTTGTCCAGATGCTGTGCTGCTACATCCTGGTCCAGCGAATAGAGGGATTGAAATTTCCGGAGACCTCCTCTACGAGCAACGCTCGCTCGTAGAGCTACAGGTTCGACTCGGAGTTGCGGTACGAATGTCAGTCCTTTTTCGACTTGCAACCCAAGGAACAGCCGTTTTTGCTGACGAGGGTACGAACAATAGTGAGCACGGGAGGAACTCATGAATCACTCAGGATATGTTTTAAAAAATGGGGAAATCATCAATCCTGAACTAGGAGCTTCATTTGTCGGTACCATCATTATTGACGGAGAGAAGATAACTGGCATTGAGAAGGGGGGCGTGGACAATGCTGGCGAGCGGCAGGTCATTGATTGCACAGATAAATGGATTATTCCAGGGCTCATCGACCTCCATGTACACCTACGGGAACCGGGCTTTGAGTGGAAGGAAACCATTGAAAGTGGTGCTCGGTGTGCCGTAGCTGGAGGCTACACCTCCCTTTGCTGTATGCCGAATACCAAACCAGCCATAGACCATGCAGAAGTCGCGACCTTTATCAGAGAGAAAGCAAGAGATGCTGCCTTCGCAAAAGTATTTCCCATCGGTGCTGTGTCAAAAGAGAGAAAAGGAAATGAACTAGCGCCCCTGTACGAGCTAAGAGAAGCGGGCTGCATAGCATTCTCCGATGACGGGGATCCTGTCTGGGATGCTGGCGTCATGCGACGCTCTCTCGAAATTGCCAAGGATATCGGTGCTCCGATCTGCTGTCATGAGGAAGATAAGTCTCTCTCATGCTGTGGCTCGATGGATGAGTGCGGCCACTCATATCGTCTGGGAATTACCGGATTTCCAGGAGTTGCTGAGGACGTAATGATTGCACGTGACATTGAGCTTGCACGAGTCACGGGAGGGCATGTGCATATTTGTCATGTCTCCACAGCACGCGGGGCACTACTGATTCGACGTGCAAAGGAAGACGGAATCCACATAACTGCCGAAGTGACTCCACACCATTTAGTTTTTACGCATGCTGATGTTGATGGCGTAGATACGGCATATAAAATGAGTCCTCCTCTTCGAGCCCCAGAGGATGTTCTCGCATTACGAGAGGCCCTCGCATCAGGAGTGATCGACTGTATTGCCAGTGATCACGCTCCGCACGAGACAGACTCAAAAGATTGTGAGTTCGAGCAGGCTGCAATGGGAATACTCGGACTCCAAACAAATCTTCCAATAGCCCTACGACTTGTTGAAGAGGGAGTTCTCTCAAAAGAACGAGCCGTTGCGGCACTTTCATCCTCACCAGCCAAGATCGTATCGCTCCAAGCCGGGGAACTAAAGCGAGAGGCAGCTGCAGATATTGCAATCGTGGATCCTACAGTACGGTGGAATTTCTCTGCTTCAGCAAACCTATCAAAGAGTAAAAACTCTCCCTTTCTTGGCAAAGACTTTGTCGGAAGAGCCATAGAGACCTTTGTAGATGGGAAACGATTTCAGAACTCTATTGAGAAACAAAACGACTAGCTTCGATGAGATGTACTTATGACGCAATGCCACTCTATCTTCACTGAGCACACAACAAATACCACACCCTCCCAGTTACCACGGGTTCCGGGCAAGCTTGTTCTTGCTGATGGCACTATTTTTCATGGGTATGGATTCGGTGATTTCTCAGATTCCTCAGAGCCGAGAGTCTCTGAAATCGTTTTTAATACCAGCATGTCTGGTTATCAAGAAATTCTTACAGATCCAAGCTATATGGGACAGGGGATGTGCTTCACGGCTCCGCAAATTGGAAATGTCGGCTGTAACACACTGGACATAGAGAGCGAACAAGTCTATGTATCCGCCGTTTTTACGAGAGATCTTTCCTCTGTTATATCGAACTTTCGCGCCGAGCACTCCCTACATGACTACCTCAAATCCCATCGTATTCCAGGATTATCAGGAGTCCAAACGAGAGCATTAACCCTCCACATTCGAAATGGAGGAGCTCAGATGGGCGCTGTTGGGCCTGCCTCTATTCCGGATGAGGAGCTGCAAGAGATAGCTTCCTCATGCGGCTCAATGGTAGGGAAAGACTATGTTCAGGATGTAAGCTGCTCTGAGCTGTATGAATGGTTTCAGCTTCCCTGGGACGAGTCATCCAATACCTATCCGACGCTCTCCCCAAACGAAGTATGGCAACGCCCGCATGTGGTCGTATTAGACTGTGGAGTGAAGAAAAATATTCTCCGACTCCTTCTAGCTCAAGGATTTCGAATCACAGTCGTGCCAGCAAGGAGTACCGCAGCAGAGATTACAGCACTACAACCAGATGGAATTTTTCTGTCGAATGGTCCGGGAGATCCTGCAGCCCTCACCGATATTATTGATGTTGTTCGAGAGCTGCTCGGAACCGTACCTCTTTTTGGAATCTGTCTCGGCTGCCAACTTCTCGCACACGCTGCTGGGGCATCAACATACAAGCTCAAGTTTGGTCACCGTGGGGCAAACCACCCTATCCTTGAAAGTGCTACAGGTAAAATTGAGATCACCTCTCAGAATCATGGTTTTGCGGTGGACCCGAAAACACTTCCTGAAAACGTCCGGATTAGTCACATGAATCTTAATGACCAGACGGTATCGGGCATTGAAATTCCGGAACAACGTGCGTTCGCGGTGCAATACCATCCGGAAGCATCCCCGGGGCCACACGACTCTCATTATTTGTTTCAACGATTTTTTGACGCGGTCATACGCTGAGTTGTGATTAAAAAAGATCTATATACGACAGAAGGTAACGGAGAGAAAAGAACATGCCAAAAAGAGAAGACATCAAAAAGATTCTGATCATCGGCTCGGGTCCCATTGTCATAGGACAAGCGTGTGAGTTCGATTACTCAGGTACGCAAGCCGCCAAAGCGCTACGCGAAGATGGCTATGAGGTGGTTCTCGTGAACTCGAATCCAGCGACTATCATGACAGATCCAGAACTATCAGATCGCACCTACATTGAACCAATAACGGCACCCACGGTTCGCTCTGTCATTGAAAAAGAGAGGCCTGATGCTGTCCTCGCTACCATGGGTGGACAAACAGGGCTTAACGTCGCCCTCGAGCTCGCCGAGATGGGAGTTTTTGAGGAATTCAACTGTGAACTCATAGGGGCACGAGTTGCCTCCATCGAAATGGCTGAAGATCGAGAGCTCTTTCGAAAAGCTATGGATGAAATCGGACTATCATCTGCCAGGAGTAGAATCGCACACTCCCTCAAGGATGTTAGTGAAATTGCGGAGGAGTTGGGATTCCCTCTCATCCTGCGCCCATCTCGAACCCTTGGAGGATCAGGTGGAGGGATTGCAAACAACCTACAAGAGCTCCGCCAGATAACAACATCGGCCTTACACGCGAGTCCCAATGGTGAGGTGCTGATCGAAGAGTCGCTCCTTGGATGGAAAGAGATAGAGCTAGAGGTAATGCGTGACCGAAAAGATAACGTGGTTATCGTGTGCGGCATTGAGAATCTTGATCCAATGGGAGTCCATACTGGTGACTCTATTACTGTGGCACCAATACAAACGCTTACCGATAAGGAATATCAAGAGCTACGTGATGCGGCCATTAAAGTCATGCGAAAGATTGGTGTTGAATCTGGCGGCTCTAATGTTCAATTTGCATTAAATCCAGTTGATGGACGGATTATCGTCATCGAAATGAATCCACGCGTTTCAAGATCCTCTGCACTGGCATCGAAGGCTACGGGTTTTCCGATCGCAAAGTTTTCAGCAAAACTCGCTGTAGGATATACGCTGGATGAGATTCAAAATGATATCACCCGTGAGACTCCTGCTTGTTTCGAACCAGCCCTCGACTACGTTGTTGTGAAAGTACCCCGTTTCACCTTTGAAAAATTCTCTCTTGCAGAGCCTGTTCTCGGAACCCAAATGAAGTCCGTCGGTGAAGCAATGTCATTCGGTCGAACCATCCGAGAGGCACTACAGAAGGCCCTCTGTTCTCTCGAAACAGGGGCCTCAGGCTTTGATTTGAAGGATCGCTTTGATGCAGTGAGCAAGAAGGAGTTGGTAGAGCTCACAGCGATTCCAGGACCGGAACGATTATGGGCTGTAGCCGAAGCATTCAGAAAAGGGGCGAGTGGAGAGGAGCTATTCGAAGCCTCAAAGATTGACCCGTGGTTCCTTGCACAGATCGAGTCAATCATAACCATGGAGAATGCACTCGCGCAGTATAAAAATACTCACAAAGAGGGGACAACAGCGCTCGCCGCGCTCTCATATGAAGATCTGCTACACTTAAAATCTGAAGGAACAAGCGACAAGCGAATCTCACAAATTCTCGAGACGAGCGAAGACCTCGTTCGCTTCAGAAGAAAGGAGCTTGGTATCGTACCGACATACTCCCTTGTGGATACCTGCGCTGGAGAGTTCGAGGCGTATACCCCGTACATGTATGGAAGCTATGAACCAAAGCATGAAACACTCGATAGTAATCAACGTCTCGACACAAAACACTCTCCGAAGGGCACAATAATCATACTCGGATCAGGGCCGAATCGAATTGGGCAGGGGATCGAGTTTGACTATTGTTGCGTGCACGCAGTGCTTGCACTTCGAGAGCAGGGATACGATGCTGTCATGATTAATTGTAATCCGGAGACGGTCAGCACCGATTATGATACAAGCTCTCGACTCTACTTTGAGCCACTGACCTTCGAATCAGTGCTCAATATTTGTGAGCATGAAAAACCACTCGGGGTCATTGTACAGTTCGGTGGGCAGACCCCACTGAAATTGGCAGCATCTCTTGAAGCAGCAGGAATTCCAATACTCGGAACAACACCATCCTCAATTGACCTCGCTGAAGATCGCGAGCAATTCGCCAAAGTGCTCAAGGACCTCAACCTACTTCAGACGAAATTTGCCTTTGCGACTTCTGTTACGGAAGCGGTACAAAGTGCCGATACAATTGGATACCCATTAGTGATTCGACCATCATTCGTACTCGGTGGTCGAGCCATGCGAATTGTTTTCCAGGAACGTGAGCTGCATGAGTATATGCAGGAAAGTGTCTTCGTATCGGAGAAGCGCCCTGTACTTCTCGATCGATTTTTACATGATGCTATCGAGGTCGACCTTGACGCAGTTTGTGATGGGACGGAGGTTGTTATCTCGGGTGTGATGGAGCACATTGAACGGGCAGGCATTCACTCGGGTGATAGTTCGTGCTGTCTACCACCACAGAGCCTTGGAAAAGACATCGTTGACTCGATGAAGCAGCAAGCAAAGAGCCTCGCCTTAGCGCTTGGCGTCAAAGGACTGATGAACATTCAGTTTGCAGTCTCGCCAGAGAAAGAGATATATGTTTTGGAGGTAAATCCCCGAGCTTCCAGGACAGTCCCTTTTGTAAGTAAAGCCTCTGGCACACCGTGGGCGAAGATCGCCGCAGTTGTCATGGCAGGCATGTCACTTCAGGAAGCACTAGCGATTTATCGACCCACCGGTAGAACGAAAAAGTACTGGTCTGTGAAAGCCTCCGTATTCCCTTTCAAGAAGTTCCCAGGTGTGGATACCATCCTTGGTCCAGAAATGAAGTCTACCGGAGAGGTGATGGGAATTGGAGAAACATTTCCTGAGGCCTTTGCAAAATCGCAAAGTGCAGCGGGAATTAATCTACCCACATCTGGGACAGCATTTCTCAGTGTCAGAGAAGGCGATAAGGAGGCATTGCTTCCGATTGCTCAAAAGCTCGTTGCATGTGACTTTCGACTGGTTGCAACGCACGGTACTGCTCTATTTCTCCAACAACACGGAGTCTTCACAGAGGGAATCAATAAGGTCCGTGAGGGATCACCACATATCGTCGATATGATTGGAAATGAGGATATCGACCTTGTTATCAATACTCCCGAAGGACACGGACCATTTTTGGATTCCCGATCTATTCGTCTTATGAGCAATGAGATGGGCGTTCCTCTCTATACTACTATTGCGGCAGGACTTGCGGCTGTTGAATCAATTGCGGCAATGCGAATAGCTTCTCAAGATTCTGAGGGAACAATCTACGTCCCACCAGTCGCCCCGTTGCAGGAACTACACAATGATACTTTGACTGCAACTGGAGAAGACACAGGAAGAGAAACAACGAGTACGACATCGACAGTCGACCTCTATATGGCATCCTAATGGGCGTAGCCTTGTAGTGCCTCTGGGAACTCATGGCTTTTTTCTCATATCTAATGTCTCGATATGAGATAAGGCTTTAATATTTCACTTTACCGATATAATCTTGTAGGACTATGAAAAGACCAATGACACCAAGAGGGTACGCAAACCTTCGAAACGAACTCCAAAAACTAAAGGCTATGCGGCCTCAGTTAGCTGAAGCTATCGAAATAGCCAGAGGGCACGGGGATCTATCCGAGAATGGTGACTACGATGCAGCGAAAGAGCGTTCAGGAATTACTGAAGCAAAGATCCGGGATCTAGAAGTCAAGCTCTCGAATGCAGATGTTATTGATCCTTCTCGTCTTGAGAACCCGCAAAAGGTTGTCTTTGGAGTTACGGTAGACGTTGAAGAGGTAAACTCAGGAGAGGAGAAGACCTACACGCTTGTAGGAGAAGATGAGTCTGATGTCGCCAAGGGGTATATTTCGATTGCATCTCCTATCGGTCGCTCTCTCATAGGAAAGGCTGAAGGCGATATCGCAAAGGTTCGACTTCCCAGTGGAGAGAAGGAGTTCGAGGTTATCACTATTCGCGTCGACTATGAGCCAGTTTCTGCATCCGTTGAAGAGGGCACCTGACAAGTCACATTAAAAAACAGGTTCAGTTTGAAATAGTGGTAGGCGGGATAACACGATGAGAGGTTATCGAGACCAAAAAGCACTGCGATAGAGAGAGCCGCAACAAGAGAGTGGCATCAACGTCACGAAGAGATAGAGAATTCATAGAGGGCTGGAATGCAAGACGTTTATATTTACTCATACGCACGCTCGGCAATTGGGAAATTTGGTGGCACTCTTCAGTCTATACCTCCAGGAGATTTAGGGGCACAGGTTGCTTCAGCGGCAATAGCGCGGGTAGGTGACAAGAGTGCCTTACATGAGCTCATCGGAGAAGTAATTGTTGGCAATGTGCTCGGCGCAGGGCATGGAATGAATATAGGCAGGCAGGTTGGAGTTAACGCCGGACTGCCACACTCGATCCCAGCCTATACGGTGAACAAGGTCTGTGGCTCAGGTTTGAAAGCTGTGTGTCTCGGTTATCAGGGAATCGCTCTTGGTGAGCACCAAGCGGTTCTCTGTGGTGGCGTAGAGAATATGAGTCTTACTGCTCATGTGATGCATGGTGTTCGATGGGGGAAGCGGCTCGGCAATCCTGATGTTATCGATCTACTCCTGAAAGATGGACTCACCGACCATTTTGAAGGTTGTCACATGGGGATCACCGCCGAGAATCTGGCGGTTGAAATGCAAATTTCCCGAGAAGCACAAGATGAATACGCCCTCAATAGTCAATCCAAAGCGAGAGCCGCCATAGAAGGCGGTGCGTTTACGAAGGAGATCGTCCCTATTGAAGTTTCGGTTCGGGGCAAATCGAGTATTCAGTTCGAAGAAGATGAACATCCAAGATCAGACATTACAAAAGAAGAGCTTGCTGGGCTTAAACCTGCATTTCTCAAGGACGGCACTGTCACCGCAGGCTCATCTTCTGGCATAAACGATGGAGCAGCATTTCTTGTCCTTGGGGCGCGTTCAGTAGGCGACTCGATCGGTCTAAAGCCCCGCTTTCGAATTCGAGGTACTAGCGTCAGTGGTGTAGATCCTCGTGTAATGGGACTCGGTCCAGTATCAGCAGTCAAAGGAGTCCTCAATCGATGCTCGTTACAACTAGCCGATATCGGCCTCTTTGAGCTCAATGAAGCATTCGCTGCCCAAGCGCTTGCGGTTTCTCGCTCTCTTGGCGTGGAGGAGTCCCGTGTAAATATACGGGGCGGAGCAATCGCATTAGGTCATCCAATCGGAGCCAGCGGTGCACGTATACTTGTGACTCTCCTAGCTGCCATGGAAGATCATGGAACTTCTCTTGGAATCGCCTCACTGTGCGTTGGGGGTGGACAGGGGGTTGCCGTACTGGTTGAGCAGATGTAGAGCAATGATCAGTCAGGAAACTATCGACGAACTGCTCGAACGAGCGTCAATTCTAGACTTCTCTCAGCAATTACAGGGAGTCAAGCAACATGGCGGACGCTTGTTTGCAATCTGTCCATTCCATCACGAAAAAACTGGATCTTTTCATGTTCGTGACGGTGGAAAATTTTATCACTGTTTTGGTTGTGGTGCCTCGGGGAATATCTTTGGCTTTGTAATGAAAGTGCTGGGCATCTCTTTTCCAGAAGCAGTAGAACTCATAGCACAAAAATATGGAGTTACAGTAGTTAGAACCCAAGTGAAGAAGGGTAACACTGATGAGAACAGGACACGTGACAAGCTCAAGAAAATAAACAGGCTGGCATTACATTTCTTTTTACAGCAAGGCCAACAACAGGAAATTCTTCATTCCTATCTTCAGAATAGAGGTATTAGCGACGAGTCAAGAAAACTTTTTCAAGTTGGCTATGCACCCAATGAGTGGAGCCTACTGACCAACTTCCTGCGCGAGAAGGGGGC
>JBMTVV010000024.1:0-12342 GCA_049451755.1 Bdellovibrionota bacterium | reverse complement strand
ATTTCGCGGACAGTTCGTGTTGTATTGGATCTCCTCACAGTGAAGTTCCTGCTTGGATATGCGAAAAGACCCATTCATCTCTTTGGGTCGATCGGGCTTCTTGCGGGTTCCTCGGGCGCTCTCATTCTTGCAGCAATCACTGCACAGAAGTTCCTCTTTCAGGTACCTATGGGGAATCGACCTGTTCTTTTACTTGGGGTGCTCCTCCTCATTCTTGGGGTTCAGTTCCTCGTCTTTGGACTCCTCGCTGAGGTTCTTACCCGTACCTATCATGAGTCACAGGAAAAGCCCATCTATCACGTGCGCCGCTTGAGGCGATTTCGTTCGGGAAACGACGGAGCCTTACCCTTGGAAAATCGGGTGAATTAGCTCGGTGAGTGCAAACTGCGTAGTTTTGTATTGGATTACATGAAGCGAGATCGAAAGCTCCATATTTGTTTTGATGCCCGCAAGTATCGTGATGGTGGCATAGGAGTGTATATCCAAAACGCTATCTATGGACTCGTTCGACAGAGCGTGCGTCTCACCGTTCTTATCAATGATGAGGACACGAAGAAATTCTTTGCTCGCTTTCGTGGGTTAGATATTGAATGGCCTGAGGATTTCACAGTGCTATCAGTAAAGGCAAAACCCTTTTCCTTTGCGGAGTTATTTTCCCTGCAATTCGAACTTGATTGGAGTCAGTTTGATCTCTTTCACACACCGAACTACCTTCTGCCGTTTGGTATCACGTGCCCGTGCGTTGTGACGGTACATGATTTGATTCATATTCGGCATCCAGAGAGGGCGGCCTATCCATTTCTTTCGGCCCCACTGTTGTATTCTTCAGTGATGCGGGCGCGCAGTCTTGTATGTGTAAGTCGAGCAACTCGCGAGGATATCCTCAAGTTGTGTGCACATCATTCGCGAGTGAAGCGAAAGACAGTAGTGATACCGAATGCACTTTCTCCGTCCTTTTCAAGGCTTTCGCTTCAGCCAGAGCTTCTGCGAACTCGCTTTAGTCTGACAAGCCCGTATTTTCTAAGTGTTCTCTCCACCGTAAAGCCGCATAAAGGAGTCTCTGATCTTTTGCAGGCATTTAAGCGCTTGGAGATAAAGGCTGAGAAAGCAAAGAAGAAACGTCCACAGCTTGTCCTTGTCGGGCAAGGCACTGAGAATTTTATCAAGGTTGAGCAGCTATTACGTTCTGCAGATGCATTGAAGGATGTACGGTTGTTGGGAACAGTTTCACAGCAAGAACTTCGACAGCTGTATGCGCAAGCGAGAGCCCTTATTGTTCCGTCTTTTCGTGAGGGATACTGCTTGCCAGTAATCGAAGCGCAGTCTGTGGGAACTCCGGTCATTACGAGACCTATTCCGGCTGTCCTTGAGAATATCTCGCCTCAGGATGTCGTGTGTAATGATTTCAGCGTTGATAGTCTCGTCGATGGTGTTGCGCGTTTCATGGAGCGCGAGCAGATTGAGGGAGAAAGGGAATTCGATAACATCTTAACTCAGTGGCAAAGTGACTTTACAAGTCGAGTGGACCCCGTGAGTCTCGGTGCCCAATTGTACCGTTGGTACGCCGATGTGGTATTCAATGGTTCTAGTGGTGGTAGAGCGACGTATCGACAGGATTCAAAGAGCAGCGAAGCAGCCCGAGAGGTGGCATAGGTGTTGATGAGCACTATACAAGACGTAAGAGTGTCGAGAAGTAGAAGTTCATGAGAGTTGCACTGGTACATGACTGGATTACCGGTATGAGGGGAGGAGAACGATGCCTTGCTGAGTTTTTGGCACTCTATCCCGAAGCAGATATCTACACATTAGTGCACGAGCCGGGTACGACGACCCTAGCGATCGATGAGCGTGTTCGTGGCACCTCTTGGTTGCAGAAATTCCCCCGTCTCCGCAAACGGTATCGTTTATTTTTACCATTATTTCCTCTACTCGCACGCTCTATCCGACTTCGGGATTACGACTTGGTTATTTCGCTGAGCCATGCGGTCGCAAAAAATGTGTCATGCCACAATGTGTCGTGCCACATCTGCTACTGTTTCACCCCGATGCGATATATTTGGGATATGGCTCCTTTTTATCTTGGAAAAGGACTCATGACCTGCTGTGCGCCACTCATCTGGATGTTACGACGGTGGGATAAAAAGGGGGCACGTGGAGTGAGTCGGTTTGTAGGTATTAGTCACTTTATTGCCGCGCGTATAAGGAAGTTTTATGGACGGCGAGCGGATGTCTTGTATCCGCCGGTTGTCGAGCAGTGGGAAGGTGTAAGGACAGCATGTGAGGGAAGTGCTCATGTAACACAGAGAAAAGAGGTAGGCTACTTTCTCTATGCAGGCGCATTTGTCCCATACAAAGGGGTTGACCATATTATAGAGGCGTTTAATGAACTAAAGCTGCCGTTGCTGTGTGTCGGCTCAGGTCCACTTGAGACGTCGCTAAGAAAAAGGGCAGGTGAGAATATATCGTTTCTCAGTGGAGTATCCGATGAGGAGCTTGGCGCACTGTATGGGAATGCTCGGGCATTGATCTTTCCGGCGAAAGAAGACTTTGGCATTATTCCAATTGAGGCGCTCCTGAGCGGTATTCCTGTGATCGCAGGGTATCATGGAGCGACTCGAGAAACAGTTCCTGGCTGGAAGTGGTGGCTGGGTGAGGAGTGGGATCCAACATCTCATGCGGGAGTATTTTTCGCTTTGCGTAAGAAGGGACGATTACAGGGGGCGTCTGCCTATTCGAGGTTGATTGTCGAAGCAGTCGAAAAGTTTCTTGCTGTAGAAGATACGGTTCGAAAAGACACGGCGATTGCAGCGGGGGAGAAATTTTCGCTCTCAGTCTTTAGGGCTGGTTGGTTTCGCATCCTTCAGCAGGAAGGCATTGCAATACCAGTTGATGACCTGGACGTTGAACGTTCGGTTGTCGAGAAAGGGCGTTCCCATACAGTAGGTGGGAACAGAAAGAGGCAGTGTTCGGATGCACGACCTCGCGAGGGGGCCGAAGGTGAGAATGGAGAGGTAGCAAGGGGATGTTAAAGCAGAAGCGCCAACTTTTTGAGATACTCTTTATCGCTGCGGACCTCATTGCCGTGACGGTTGCATGGATACTATCCTACTGGCTTCGATTTGAATCAGGCTTTATCCCAGTCGATAAAGGGATTCCAGAGATCGGCAGTTATTTGATGATGCTGCTATTTATCTGGGTTATTTGGGCTTTCGTTTTTAGGAAAATGGGTCTTTACCGTCCCATGCGTGGCGTGCGTCGAATCAGAGAAGTATGGCTTCTTCTGAATGCCAATGCCCTTTCTATACTCCTTCTCCTTTCCTTCACGTATCTTCTCCGTGAGAAGAGCGTTCCATATTCGCGGCTTGTATTTGTCTATTTCGGCACCTTGGCCACTATATTCACCCTCTTGCAGCGGGCATCACTGCGATTTCTCCTCAGAGAGGTTCGTCGGAGAGGATACAACCTGCGTTACCTGCTCATAGTGGGTGCTGGGAATGTGGCTGGTGACATTGCAACGCGGTTACGCCTCCATCGAGAGCTCGGACTACAGCTTGTAGGGTGTCTTTCCAAAACTGGCCAGGAATCCCGGGGGCCGAAGGGTATACCTATTGTTGGGAGTTATGCCGAGCTTTCGGCGCTCATTCAGAAGCTCGATATTGACCAGGTGATGGTCTGCTTGCCGTTGGAAGATAATGCGCTACTGCCTGATATCATGGCTCAAATTGGGGACTCTCTCGTCGATGTACGGATAGTACCGGATATCTACCAGTTCGTGACTCTTGGGGGTGAGATTGAAGAGTTTGAGGGCCTTCCGGTTATCAATCTGCGCTCGACGCAGCTCGATGGGATCAATCTCGTTGCAAAGCGATTCCTCGATATTGTACTTGGTTCTCTGATCCTCTTCATACTATCACCGCTCCTCTTATTACTTGCTCTGCTCGTAAAGCTCACCTCTCGAGGACCAGTGCTCTTTAAGCAAGAGCGAGTGAGTGTAGATGGCTCACACTTTTCGATTTTGAAGTTTCGCACGATGAGAACTGATGCAGAGGAGCGAGGGCCTGGGTGGACGACTGAGGGAGATAGTCGGGTTACCAAGCTTGGTGGATTGCTACGAAAATGGAGTCTTGATGAGCTTCCACAGCTTGTGAATGTTATTCGTGGTGATATGTCGATGGTAGGTCCGAGGCCAGAAAGACCAGTCTTCATCAAGGAGTTTCGTACCCACATACCGCGCTATATGTTGCGCCATAAGGTTCCAGCCGGAATCACTGGATGGGCACAGGTCAATGGCTGGAGAGGGGATACGTCAATTGACAAGCGAATCGAGTGTGACTTGTACTACATTGAGAATTGGTCGCTATTACTGGATTTGAAGATCCTATTCCTCACCATATTTCGTGGCTTCAGAAATAAAAACGCATACTAAAAACAAGTTCTTACCGGTTAAGAGGTCGGTAGAACTCCAAGAGGGTGGGATGCGCCGGTGGGGGAGCGTCAAGAGTCGGGAATCTTAGAGTAATTCCCGGAACTTAAAGGGTTTAGTTTTTTCTATTCCTGCGCTACGCTGCAGAGATAGTAGTAAGACCCGTAATAGGAGCGTCGAGTGGATATAGCAGTAGTTGGTTCTGGGTACGTAGGCCTCGTCGCAGGCGCTTGCTTTGCAGACTCTGGAAATGAAGTGTATTGCGTTGACAAGGATGAGGCGAAGATTGATGCACTGCTCGCCGGTGAGATACCTATTTACGAGCCGGGTCTGAAAGATATCGTTGAGAGAAATACGAGAAATGGGCGTTTAAAGTTCACTACGTCGCTAAAGGATGCGGTAGAGGCCTCCAGTGTCATTTTTATAGCGGTGGGGACACCTCCTGGCGAAGATGGTTCAGCTGATCTTTCGCATGTGTTGGCAGTCGCAAAGGGTATCGGACAGTTCATGAATGGACCGAAGGTTGTCGTGGACAAGTCAACGGTTCCTGTGGGGACCGCTGCGCGAGTAACGGAAGTGATCGCTCAAGAGACAACCCATGAGTTTGAAGTGGTAAGCAACCCGGAGTTCTTAAAAGAGGGTGCAGCGATTGATGATTTTATGAAGCCTGACCGAGTTGTCGTTGGGGTGCCAAGTGAACGTTCTGCGGCTGTCATGCGAAACTTGTATGCGCCATTCGTCCGGACTAATAATCCTATTATCGTCATGGATGTCGTTTCAGCAGAGATGACGAAGTATGCCGCGAACGCAATGCTTGCAACGAGAATTTCTTTTATGAATGAACTCTCTCGGCTCTGTGAGAAAGTCGGAGCAGATATTGACAAGGTGCGTATCGGTATCGGGACTGATTCGCGTATTGGAATGAGTTTTCTCTTTCCTGGAATCGGCTACGGCGGCTCATGCTTCCCGAAGGATGTGCAGGCCCTTGTTCGTACCGCTGGGGATTATGGGATCGATTTGCAGGTTTCAAATGCCGTTGAGCAGGTGAATGCCAGCCAAAAGATGTGGTTGATAGAGCAGATCGAGGCGCATTACGGCTCGTTACGGGAGGTTCGTGGTAAGCATTTCGCAGTCTGGGGACTCGCATTTAAGCCACGGACAGATGATGTGAGAGAGGCGCCGGCTCTTGTCGTGATACGGCATCTTTTGGAAGCAGGTGCCACTATCTCAGCGTTTGATCCTGAGGCAAGAAAGACGTTTGCGGCAGCGATTGGAGAGCACGAGGGGCTTTCGTATGCTGGTTCGAGTTATGACGCACTCCGCGGTGCTGATGCGCTGCTTGTATGTACGGAATGGAATGAATTTCGACATCCGAACTTTTCAAAAATAGCCAATGAGTTGAGAGATATGGTCGTGTTTGATGGAAGGAACATTTTTAGTCTGGATGAGATGAAAGCGCGAGATTTTACCTACTATTCAGTTGGTCGACCGAAGGTATTGAGGGGATAGAATCCGGCAGGAGAGACCTGCGGCGACCGTGCGGGGGAAAATGTCGAAACTAACGTTTTCACTCTGCATGAGATTGTCTGAAGCAGAAGGCCTATCGTCGGTTGTGGAGGGAAATAGTAATGACAAGGGTTCTTGTAACTGGTGGCGCAGGCTTTATTGGTTCGCACCTGGTTGATCGGTTAGTAGTCGAGGGGCACGATGTGCTCGTGCTTGATAACTACTTTACAGGCCGGAAAGAGAATATTCACCAGTTGGCGATAGAAGGACGGATTGAGGTTATTCGGGGAGATGTTACTGAACCAATACTCCTTGAAGTTGATCAGATTTATCATCTCGCTTGCCCAGCATCGCCGGTGCACTATCAGCATAATCCGATTAAGACAATCAAAACGAACGTGCTTGGTACCATTCATATGCTCGGGCTTGCAAAACGAGTTGGGGCTCGATTCTTGCTCGCATCAACCTCTGAGGTGTATGGGGATCCTCAGCAGCATCCACAAAAAGAAGGGTATTGGGGGAATGTGAACCCGATTGGTCCGAGGAGTTGTTACGACGAGGGGAAGCGTGTAGCGGAGACCCTAACCGAGTGTTACCGGATTGAGCACGGGGTGGATACTCGTATCGTTCGGATTTTTAACACCTATGGGCCAAGAATGTTGTTTGATGATGGGCGAGTTGTCTCAAATTTTATTGTTCAAGCGCTTAATAATGAACCGCTCACGCTGTTTGGGGATGGAGGCCAGACTAGGTCGTTCTGTTACGTGAGCGATCTGGTAGACGGTCTTGTCTCGATGATGAGAAAGGAGGGTATTTCAGGGCCCGTTAACCTTGGAAATCCTGAGGAGTTCACGATCAAGCAATTGGCCGAAAAGGTGTTATCGCTCACGGCCAGTTCATCCGTAATGGAGCACCGACCATTACCTCAGGATGACCCCACCCGTAGAAAGCCTGATATTTCGCTCGCCATGAGTGAGCTCGGTTGGAAGCCGACGATTTCTGTAGAAGAAGGGCTCAAGAAAACGATAGAGGACTTTCAGGCTCGACTGGAACCGGCTTCTATATAAAAGGAGAATCGCATGCGCGTTGTCGTTACAGGTGGTGCCGGCTTTATCGGCTCACATATTGTTGAGCGCCTCATCCACCTCGGTCATGAGGTGCTCGTCATCGATGATCTCTCGTCTGGATTCCGGAGCAACCTTTCGGAAGGTGTTGGTTTCGTTGAGGCCTCAATCGACGCCTCCGCAGCTACTGATGCGATTACCTCTTTTCAGCCAGAGAGCATTGTTCACGCCGCAGCTCAGATATCAGTTCGAACAAGTATGGAGAATCCCGGATTCGATGCTGAGGTGAATGTAGTTGGATTTCTGAAGCTGCTAAACACATTGAAGGAAGCCCTGCGTGAGAAGGCTCAGGAGTTGCCACATCTTATTTTTCTCTCTACAGGGGGAGCGATTTATGGTGATACGGAGCTCGTTCCAACTGAAGAGGGTGCTCCAATCTTACCGGAGAGCCTTTATGGGTTACATAAGCGCTTTGGTGAACTGTACTTAGACTTCTGGCATCGAATGATCGGGTTGCCGTATACTGTTTTACGACTTGGAAATGTCTATGGACCTCGGCAGAATCCGCATGGAGAAGCTGGAGTTGTTGCGATATTTGCAGAGCTCCTCTTAAAGGGACAGTCATGCACTATCTTTGGTGATGGTTCACAGACGAGAGATTTCGTCTATGTTGGGGATGTCGTTGATGCAGTAGTGGCTGCCATGAATAGGAAGAAGGCATGCGTTGAGCTTGAAGGGTGTTTTAATGTGGGCACTGGAATTGAAACTACCGTACAGGAACTGTTTGAAATGATGAAGCAGGTATCAGGGAGTAGTTCTGAGCTTGTGTTCGCCCCGGCAAGAGCCGGAGAGCAGCAGCGGAGTGCCATAAGTCCTCGCAGGGCTGAGCGAATACTTGGTTGGAAAGCCGCAGAATCGCTCCGCTCAGGCTTGGAGCGCACGTTCGAGTTTTATGCGAGCAGATACGCCTCGGTAGCGTCGGCTTAATGAGCAAATCTCTAGCGATGGCAGTAGAGAACATATTCGCGTAACGTCCTGCTCAAGTATTCATAGGGTATAATTGGCGAAGAGCCATGAGGAGGGGTGAGTGACACCCAGAGAAAGAGTAAGAAACTTCAGTATTATCGCCCATGTTGACCATGGAAAGTCCACTCTTGCCGACCGTTTGCTTGAAACTACAGGAGCACTCCAACAACGTGAGATGCAAGAGCAGTTTCTCGATAAGTTGGAACTCGAGCGAGAGCGCGGAATTACCATCAAAGCCCAGACGGTAAGAATTCCATACAAAGCGAAAGATGGAAATGTTTACACCCTCAATCTGATTGATACGCCAGGGCATGTGGACTTCCACTATGAAGTCTCTAGGAGTCTTGCCGCATGTGAAGGTGCGTTACTCGTTGTTGACGCGACGCAAGGGGTCGAAGCCCAAACTCTTGCGAATGTATTTGTAGCAATTGAGAATGATCTTGAGATCGTGCCGGTACTGAACAAGATTGATCTCGAGAGTGCTGACATTGAGAAAGTGAGTGAAGAGATTGAGCATGTAATCGGTCTTGATGCGACCGATGCGATACAGGTGAGTGCTAAGACCGGGCTAGGAGTTGATGCACTTCTTGAAGCAATCGTAGAAAAGGTTCCTGCTCCACGACAGCCATTTAGTGACGGTCTCTTAAGGGCCATGGTCTACGACTCATGGTTCGATTCGTACCTGGGAGTCGTTGTGCAGGTTCGCATTGTCTCGGGGACTTTAAATACAGGAGATAAGGTTCAGTTCCTTTCATCAAAGGCAGAATATGAAGCGTATAAGTTGGGGGTTTATACTCCCCATCCGGTGGAGGTATCGGAGCTCACTGCTGGTGATGTGGGCTATTTTTCTGCTGCGATAAAAACTCTGCAGGATGTGAAGATTGGAGATACGGTAACGCACCTGAAGGGACTTGCAGCATCGCCCTTACCCGGGTTCAAGGAGGTGAAGCCGATGGTATTTGGAGGCTTGTTTCCAGTCGATGCTGATGACTACGAGTCGTTAAGGACGGCGCTTGAGAAGCTGCGGCTTAATGATGCCTCATTCACCTTCGAGCCTGAGACCTCTGTTGCCTTAGGATTTGGATTTCGTTGTGGGTACCTAGGGATGCTTCACATGGAAATCATTCAGGAACGTCTTGAGCGAGAGTTTGAACTAGATCTTATCACAACCGCGCCGTCGGTCGTATTGCGAGTTACTACAGAAGCTGGGGAGGTTGTATTTGTCGATAATCCGAGCGCGTTACCTCCAGCACAAGAAATCGGTATGATAGAGGAGCCTCGAGTTGATGCGACGATTCACTGTCCCAAGCAATATCTGGGCGTCGTGCTTGGGCTGTGTGAGGAGAAGAGAGGCCGTCAGACGAACCTTACCTTCCCAGTTTCAGATAGAGCCGTTGTACATTACAACATTCCACTGAGCGAGATAGTCTTAGACTTTCATGACCGCCTCAAAAGTGCCACGAAAGGGTACGCCTCCTTTGATTACGAGATGACGGGATATGAAGCAGCACCGCTGGTGAAACTCGATGTCATGCTAAACGGCGATGCCGTAGACGCGCTGAGTGTTGTTGTACATCGTGATGCTGCTTATCAGCGAGGAAAGTTACTCACTGAGAAGCTTCAAGAAGTTATTGAGCGACAGATGTTTGATGTTGCAATTCAGGCCGCAATTGGTACCCGTATCATTGCGCGCTCAACAGTGAAGGCTCTGAGAAAAAACGTTACTGCCAAGTGTTATGGTGGAGATATAACCCGAAAGCGTAAGTTGCTTGAAAAGCAAAAACGGGGAAAGAAGCGGATGAAGCAGGTAGGAAAAGTAAGTATTCCGCAGGAAGCGTTTTTAGCTGTACTCAAATTGAATGACAGTTAGCGTTCTTTGCTAGCTGCCTCCCCATGAATATGTGTATTCTAGTGGTATCATCCATGAGGAGGCAGCCTGTTCCGTCTTCTCTTTGAGAGGGGAGGTATGGCTTCACGTAAGGAGAGCAGCTCCAGATCTTCTGAGACCACTCAGGTGACAACGAAAGAAGATGGCTACGTCCAATATCAACTCGCCGATTGCCGAACCTTTGTGGTAGGCGATATCCACGGTTGCGTTGATGAGTTGAGCTCTCTCGTACGTTTTTTCGAAGAGGATCAGGGTCTCACACAGGGCGATGCTCTCATATTTGTAGGTGACTACATCGATCGAGGTCCTGCTTCTAAGGAGGTGATTGATTTCCTTATCGAGTTCGAGCAACGCACTCCCTCAGACCTCTTCTTTCTGAAGGGAAATCATGAGGAGATGTTTCTCGACTGGCTTGAGGGCACACAGAGTGAGTCTGGAATATCGTACCTTCATAATGGGGGACGGGAATGTCTGGAAAGTTACGGGTTGAGCGTTGATGTAGCGCCAGAGGATGCTTCTGCTCAGTTGCCACACGATCATCTCGCATTTTTAAAAAATCTAGAGCGGTATATCGTCTCAGAGAAATATGTCTTCGTGCATGCTGGACTCAATCCGCTGAGGCCACTCTCACATCAGTTCGATGAAGATATTTTTTGGATCCGCGGTGCATTCATTGAAAATATCCACTCCTTTCAGAGGACCGTTATTTTTGGGCACACTCCATTTGATGAGGTGAAGTTCCATCTTCCGTACAAGATTGGAATAGACACTGGCCTTGTCTACGGCAATGCACTTACCGCGCTGGAGGTTGCAAGTGGAGCCATATGCCAAATAAGTCGCGATTCGAGCGAGGTTCGCGTAACGTCAGCAGCAGAGCGAGGAGTTGCTTGGCCAAAAACCGGGTAATCCTCGTCGGTCGTAATATTCTGTCATATAATTTTAGCCTTCAGTGGTATACTCTCGCGCCTAACTGTGTAAATTTATCTCTCAGTAACTGTGAAGCCTCCGGAAGGCATTGATCCCGTGGTAGGCTCATGTCCGCACTCGAAGGAGAAAGATGACAACAACGCCATTTCCTCATGTCGCAGTCTTTGGTTTGGCCGTAATGGGCGAAAATCTCGCTCGTAATATCGAGAGTCGCGGCTACCCTGTGGTCGTATATAACCGTACCGAGCAGGTCACGGAGAGTTTCCTTGAGAGGTTTCCCGAAGAGAGATTTGTCGGCGCGTTCTCGATTGATGAGCTTATTGAAAAGACGGCCTCTCCCCGGTGTATCATTCTGATGATTAAAGCCGGTCAGGCGGTAGACCGAGTCCTCGATGATTTGCTCCCTCGTCTCAGTCCAGGAGATATCGTCGTTGACGGTGGTAACGCGCTCTATACTGATACGGAGCGTCGAGTGGCTACATGCGCAGATCATGGTATTGAGTTTTTGGGTGTCGGCATCTCCGGCGGGGAGGAAGGTGCGCTCCACGGTCCTTCAATTATGCCCGGCGGGAGCCGCAGAACATGGGAGCATTGTTCTGAGCTCTTTTCCAAGATTTCAGCAAAAGTAGGAGATGAGCCTTGCACTGACTATGTAGGGCCGGGAGGCGCTGGTCACTTTGTTAAAATGGTCCATAACGGTATTGAGTATGCAGATATGCAGCTTATAGCCGAGGCTTACTTTCTTATGAGAGAGGTATTGAGGCTCGATAATGAGGCTATCGCCGCACACTTTGCTGAGTGGAACAAAGGAAGACTCAACTCTTATCTGATGGATATTACCGTTGAGATCCTGAAAAAGAAGGCTGAGGACTCTTCGGAATCTTTGGTAGATCTTATTCTTGATAAGGCTGGTCAGAAGGGCACGGGTCGATGGACGGTCCAAGCGAGTCTCGAATTAGGCGTCCCCATACCAACTATTGCGGCCGCAGTTGATGCGCGAGGTTTGAGCGCATTGAAAGAGTCGCGAGTGGAAGGTTCAAAGATATTCAAGAAGCCGCAACAATCCATCGAAGTGAATGAGCTCCCGGTTGAGTGTGTTGAGCAAGCACTGTTTTCAGGGAAGGTGATAGCGTACGCTCAGGGAATGGCACTTATTCAGGAGAGCTCCCGCGCGTATGATTGGGCTCTTGAACTAGACCGTATAGCGAAGCTGTGGAGAGGTGGATGTATTATCAGAGCTGGGCTTCTGACGGAGATATCAGCAGCCTATCGTGAGGCTCCAGATCTTACGAACCTAATGTTCGCCCAAGGGCTTCAAGGCCAGTTGGAGCAATCGCTCAATGGCTTGAGGAGTGTCGTTTCGTCCTCCGCGCTCTCGGGTATTCCAGTACCGGGGATGAGTTCAGCCTTGAGTTATCTTGAGTCATATACGAGTGCGCGTCTTCCCCAGAATCTCATCCAAGCACAGAGAGACTATTTTGGGGCACATACCTATGAGCGAATCGACC
>JBMTVV010000023.1:0-12627 GCA_049451755.1 Bdellovibrionota bacterium | reverse complement strand
TCATCTTTAACTGTCACTCGTAAGTAGAGCTACTATTCCAGGGTTTCCTTAAAAGAGCCTCTCCGCGACAGGTAGTGCCTGAGCACAGCTGGGGTAGAGCATTTTCCGAATATATCCTAAGAAAAACTAGGAACATGCTTCCCTTTTAAAGAACACCTTTTAGCGCTAAAAGGCAAATCCTATCGGTAAATAGAGGCATTATGGCTAGAGAGCTAGGTGATGACGTTTTTTCGTATCCATAACTTCTCGTTAAGTGTTTGACAGATCTGACCGACTATATTTCTAGTTGAGGGAAATACGCTCGGCATAGAGCGCTCAGTAGCAAGGTAATAATCGCCCCGTCACATTGCTAGTTGTTAGGATGGAGCTATGAATACTGAGGTCGTCGTGGGTGGGTCCAGGACGGAAGAAAAAAAAGATAGAAATCTCACCGAAGCTGAGAAAATGGTAATTCGTGCTCGACGGACAGCCTTCGTCGCGCGCTTCATTGTGTTACGCGAATCAAAGAGAACGAGAGCGCATCGAGCAATTGAATTTCTCGAATGGAGTGATCTCACCGATGTCGAGAGCCTTGCAGCGACATTCCGTAGGGCATTCGAAGAGAACGGTGATAATATGGTTCCGGTCGATAGAGATCTCCGTCGCGCACTGGCGCATTCCTCTCGTTCTTTGAATCATTTTATTCGTGAGTATAGCACTCGTGCTACCGAAAATTTTATTGATGCGCTGTTCGACTATGAGCGTTCTAACGCCTTGCTGTTTGGGGATTATGAATCTCCCAAGCCAGGAGGATGGCGATTGCCGTCCGAGCTCATAAAGCAACGAGAACAAAACTCTTGCTGAGGTATCCCCACGAGATATTTCTCGTTCGGGAATACGAGATATTTCTCGTTCGGGAATACGAGATATTTCTCGTCTAGAATAGTGCGTAAATGAAAGGCGAGAGAGCGCTTCCCTGGGTCATCACGAGAAGGGTACCTACAAGGAGGAAGACGCTGACCATAGGAATGAGCCACCACGCTTTTTTTTCGATAAGAAGCTGAGCAAGTTGTTTTACCGTTCCACTCTTAGACATCTAGACTCCTACGTAATACACAATAGGCTACTTATCGGAATGCAATGCTACCGATTCCCTCCGTCGCAAAGGATAACAGAATCTTGAGACAAATGCATCTTCATGGTCATGTTTAGTGATGCTTGCCGGTAATTTATTGACTACCTCTAGTTGCGATCAGGCTGAGAGGCATTAGGGTAGCGCAGGCCTCATCTAAGCTATTGAGGAAGCACTATATTGAGGAATCACTCCCGCTGTTGTCTATCAGACACCCCAGCCAGGCAGAATCTGCTGAATTACCTCTGAAGCTAATTCTAACAAAGCCGAAGAAAATCAAGAAAGCGAGTACGATAAAGCACGAGTACCATAAAGCAGAGTACCATAAAGCACATAAAGCAGAGTACCATAAAGCAAAGGTGTGAGTTTGAGCAATTACCGTTCAGAACTAGGGTACTACGCAGCAGCTTGATTGGCCTCTTTGAATTCCTCTTGGATGATTTTTTCCACCTCTTCGATAAGAGAGCCGATCGCGTAGGCCCATACATACTGTCCCGCCTTGTTACCGGTAAGTACCTCGGCGATTTGTGACTTGTCCTGTACGCGGTGCTTTATGAAAAGTTGTTTTCCATCGGTGAGGAGTACCATATCCGAGGGGTTTTTGTGCAGTTTCGGTATCCTCTTCCTTAAATAGTCTATACCACGCCGGAAACGATTAACGGGTAGTCCCTCTTTTTTCATTCGAAAGAGCCAGCACAGGAGAATAAGATCGGAGTATGAGTATTTATTTCGCCCACGGTTCAGTCCCTTTCCTGTACATGGGACCAGATTTGTTCGCGAGTAATAGTTCAGGAGCGCTAAACCAATTTTTTCTGTGCCGCCCGTGAGGCGCCTCAGTATGGCTTGTACTTCTTTTGCGGTGAACTCGCGAGAGCTGAATTCTTTTGGTGTGATAACTTCTGACATGAGCAGCAGATTAAAAATTGGTGGTCATCCTGTCAATCGGAATACTACTGAAAGATAACAGACTCTCGAGGCTAAAGCATCCTGGAATGGGTAGTTGATTCAGTAGTCAACCGACATCGCGGCATAATCCTTGTTAACTAGCCGGAAAGAGGCAAAGAACCGTCGGTACTTCGTCTCGCCCGAGTACGTGAATCCCCCTAAAGCCGACTTGAGCACCAGTTAAATCTTGTCGTACGAATAGTTGTGTGGAGCCACCCCCATCGAAATTGAGGGCATCTTCACACTGAATCTCAGGGCTTGACAAAATATCTCCTAGCTCTTTCAAAGTTGCTCCTCGGAATGGGGATGAGGCAACGAACAGTATGTACTCTGTTGGCGATGTTGTGCAGATCCCACTTCTGCGGGATTCATTTATGTCGTCTAGGTCATTGGCTGCCGTACGGTTAATGATAAGTCGAGGACCGGATTGAATCGCCTCTAGGCCAGCTTTATGGTTTTTATCTCGTTGAATGATTTCAACTCTTTTATGGTATGCTAAGAAGAGTCCCGTAAGGAGCGTGCCACCAAGTTGCATTCTTTGGTGTTCGATTCCCCGACTTACAACCAAACCGAGGGGGCTGCCTTTCTGATCGAAGAAGTGAGCATTAATGCATGCAGACGCCCCCGTGCGCTTACTATACCATTCAACATCAGCTCCATTCCTCTGAAAAGAGGCTGCCCTGACTACCTGAGGTCGAAAGTGTGAGAGAGATGTCTTTAGTAGTGTGATCTCGCCGGATAGGAATCCTGTTGAGAGTTCTACGACCTTAATTTGAAGACCCGTGGCAATATCTCTCCACTCGGACTGTTTATATACCTCCTTAAGAGACTCAACTCCCTCTGATGTGGGACGCTCGTGTCGGATGACGGGCGCATCGAAAGATTGAGCATGGCAGTCTTCCATTAAAAAACACTGTCCACATAATAGGTTTGCACCCAAGCAAGGGAGCAGGAAAAGACGTAGTAGCCATCGTCGTCTGGTGAGTGGGTTAAGGGGGGAAGGATCAGGGACTGTGCGGTTTCGACAAACGAAGCAGAGGCTACTGGTCGAGCGAATAATGCTGTTCGGGAGAACGATGCCGAGGAAGACAACTTCCAAGAAAACTAAAAACAGCAGGACAGTGAACAGTACAGGGAACATGGGCAACCATACCATGACCCTATAGCCTATATGATTCTTTAGATAAAAAAAAGCCGGTTGGGGGGCCAACCGGCTTGGATTCCAAATCTGCAGCCTCGCATTTCTGCATGCTCTCTGCAAATATTGATTGAAGAGCTGCTCACTGGATGTTTCCCGGGTGAAGAGTGTGTGTGCGTGTGGTCAAGGAGACCCGGGGAACGTGATCATCTCAACATACGAAGCTATTACATGATATGTGCCAAGTTCTTAAGCCTTCGAAATGACGAATCCGGTGGTTCTTTTCTTTGAGGGGGAGGATATTTCCTGGGAGTTGGTCGGCAAAAATAACATATTGCGGCAATATTTTCCGAGCATGCTGCTGGTCCCTTTCTCGCGCTGGGTGAACTCAACGGCAATGAAATGTGCAGTGAATATGAATAGTGCTTGACTCTTTTGATTCTCGGATTAATCTCCACCGACGCCATTTATTCTATTAGTGAGTGAATTCCTGCTATGACTAGTGACACCCTGCGGACCCGTTTGTCTCAATTATTAACGAAGAGTCGTAAGGCCGCTTACCTCTATCAACATACGGCTCGTGAATCTCAAGGCGTTAGTGGGTTAGGTCTTAGGGATGGAGATGGCAGTGATGTATCAGGTGTTTATTCTAGGGGTCAGAAGACGAGCCCTGTTACCCATCAGAGGAGCCCCCATCGATTTCAAGGTTATGCAGAAGGGACAATCTTATCACCGGAAAAAAATTTTTCGCACCTGCAGGTGGTCGTGTGGCAGCATGTGAATGAAAATTTATCTCGCTCACTCAGGAGCGTGCTGCAAAACAAGGTACAACGAAACCTATCTCAGGGAGCGCTTGCACTTCGGGATGAGCTCTACGAGAGTTGGAGGCGAGCAGAGACTGAGCTGCATCGAGAAAAGTCGAAGCTAGAACGAGCGGTTGCGGAGGAGCATTACGTACGGAGTACAATATTAGCCGAGAAGCTTATAACGTTGAAAGCAAGATTGCAGGCAACTAAAGCTGCATATAGTGAATATGAGGTTGCAGTAGCTGATGTAGCAAGGGCAGATGCCTCAACGGGAGATTCCTACGGGTCTAAGGAGCGTCGCGTCGGAGATAATTTTAGTAGTGGCGCCCAGGAGGGGTCCAATCGACTAGTACAGCGGGGAAGCTTAGCTACAGGAGCAGACCAGGAGGAGAGTGATGTGCACGCTTCTTCATCCGATGTTGATAACGTGCTGCCATTCTCTGAATCCAAAAGACGTAGCATACGGTAGTGCGAAGATTGTGGGATGAGCACGATCTTTCTGCATGATTGTTGCGCCGTTTGCGGCGTTTCGGGTTTTGGATGCAGAACATCAATACGCAGAACATGAATACGCAGAACATGAATACGCAGTGTGCTATGTTCACAGTGTGCTATGTTTGAGTTGCCTCCAGGATATGCTTAACCCCCAGGGTATGCTTAACCCTTTGTCAGTAAGCGCACCGAATCTCCTGTGAAGGCCGAGACTACTGGCACTGGCCCCGGACCGAAGGTTCTATCGATAAGGGTCGCCCAACAGAGGACGGGAATCCCTCTCAGTGTAGCCTTTGTATGGGCTTCTAGGCTTGAGCGGGCAGTAGTAATAACATCTGTAACGAGCACAGCATTTTTCCCGCGGTAGGTGGTGCCAAGTCCATTCCCAATTCTACTCTCTAGGTACTGTTCAATTGGAACAAGTTTATGACCGGGAAGTCTTTCAGAGTACACGGCGCAGAGTCTTTCAGCGAAGAAGCTGTATCCTCCTGGAAGCTTCAGGAAGAGCTCTACCTCATTCGGTGACACGACACTTTCCAATCGTTGTGCAACATATTCTGCACACGCATTGAGTTGTTCATCAGAGAGGTCCTCAGTTCTATAGTAGGTGAAACTTTCACACCGTCCTCCAATCGGGACAGGATCCTGATAGCGTTCGGTAATGCCCGCAAAAATCTCATTGATATCTTCAACTTCAACCATGATAGACTCGCCTGTTTTATTTGCTCGCTAGCAGTATTTCCAAGACTCGGAGCACCCCCGCAAAATACAGCAAGAGCGACGATCTGTCATGTACTATCTTAACCGTTCCTTTGAGGCACTGAATGCCACCGAAAGGGGGGCATCATGATTTTCAGGATTCGAATAGAAGACCGCAACGCCTTGTAGGAGATCTTCTATCGGAAGCTCCGCAGTCTGATAAAGCTCATTGATTTTATCGAGACTTTCGAGGGCGCTTTGTGGATTCTGTTGGATATGTTCCCTAACGATATTCATTATTTTCCGAGAGTCCTGAAGGCCTTTCTGATAACCACTCAAGAAGACTTTCTTCTCCTTCTGTTGAAGCAGCTTCCAGATAGGAAAGAAACTAGTTTCATACTCTCCGGTAGCAGATTGAAGTGGTAACATACAGGTGAACAAAAGTAGAAGGGGGAGGATGATCGAATAGACAGAGTTCCTAACTCTATAGGACATTTCCCCATTGCTAGGAGGAGGGGGGTCGTCCTGCGCCCGTCTGGTACTATCCTTATTCCCCCCATTTTGTGTGTTAGTCGCTGTTAAGCGCTGTAGTGCGGTTCTCACATCGTGGCGTTGTTTCATCTACCGTGTCCTTCATGTAAAGCATGCTCTGGGTCTTTTTCTGACGATGCGTGGATGCTCCCATACAAGTCTATGCCCACCCATATCCTTCAGATAGGATATGTCAGAATTCACTCATCGAACAGGGGAGAGTTTTCACGTTGAGGGCTCTCCGGAGAGGAGAGTATCTGGAGAAAATAGCTTTTCCATGGCACTATGGAACCTATGAAGAATCAGAGAATAAATCGTAGAACGAGAGAAGTCTCGATTGGGACAGTGGTATTGGGTGGTGATAATCCCGTGGTTGTGCAGTCAATGGCAGCGACGAAGACGCAAGACCTCGATGCGACTACCCAACAGATTCAAATGTTGGAAGAAGCCGGAGCGGGACTTATTCGGATTGCTATCGATAGTAAGAAGGACGTCGAAGCGTTACAGTCATTAAGGCAGTCCACCTCTGCTAATCTCGTCGTAGATTTGCAGGAGAATTATCGACTCGCTGAGAAGGTGGCTCCTTTTGTGCAAAAGCTTCGGTACAACCCTGGGCATCTACATCATCATCAGAGGGATGTCCCGGTTAAGGATAAGGTGAAGTTTCTTGTTGATCAGGCTGGCGAGCATGATTGTGCATTACGAATCGGAATAAATTTTGGCTCCTTAGATCCATCGCTTAAGAATGGCGAGGAAGATCCGTTGAAGGTGGCTCTGCGGTCGGCCGATGAGCATATTGCATATATGGAGGAGCTGAAATTCTCTCGGTTTGTTGTTTCGCTCAAGAGCTCGGATCCAAATGCAGTGATTGAAATTAATCGCCGGTTTCACGAGAAGCACCCAGAAGTACCACTTCATCTCGGTGTAACTGAGGCTGGGATGCTTCCTCTTGGAGAGATCAAATCACGAATCGCATTTGAGAACCTGCTGCCATTCGGTATAGGGGATACACTGCGAGTGTCCTTAACACTCCCTTTTCATGAGAAATACAAGGAGATAGAGGTTGGAAAAAGAATTTTAACAGATATCTCGGAGGGACGGTTTCGCTCGGTGCCAAGGTTCGATCACGCTGGACTGAACATCATATCGTGTCCATCATGCTCTCGAGTTGAAAACGAGGCTTTCATTGAGCTCGCACAAAAGATTCGAGAGGTAACCGCCTTTGCTGCTGAGCAGAGTATAACCATTGCTGTCATGGGCTGTCGCGTCAATGGCCCGGGAGAAACTGACGAAGCGGATCTTGGATTATGGTGTGCGCCGAACCACGTGAATCTAAAAAAGGGGACCGAGCTTCTTGGGGCGTTTGATTATGAAGCGGTAATCCCGAAGGTAATCGAGGAAGTTCATCGGATAATTCGAGAGCGTTCCATTGCAGCACGTTAGAAAGAATTCTTGATCGAAACGCCTCTGCTGCGTGCGTGAGTGACTGCTATGACGAAATTATATAAGGAAGTGGGTCTACAGGATATCAGCGCCGAGAAGCGGGCTGCCTTTGAGAATGCCCTCAACGTTCTTGGCCTTGATGCCGCTATTGTCGGTGCACTCCGCGAATCGTCCTCTGAGAGAGATGTGCGACTTCTTATTCTTTGTGATGGTGCAACTTGGATGCTCAGGATAGAGCCGTTTCCCGTTATGATGGCCGCTAGTGCCATTCCATTTTTCGCTCGACTCAATAGAATGCGTAGTGATTCGGTTAGAGCCGCCTCTCATAGCGGAATGCTTTTTTATGCGCGCAGGTACTTCAAGGAAGAGGAGTCTCTATCGTCTGCCCTGAAAAGTGCCTCGCCGAATGAGAAGATTGAACTATTCAAGCAAGTATGTAACCACGTCGAAGAGATTCATCACAGCGGTTTTTTTCATGGTCATCTTATCCTTGATAATCTTATATATGCCAAAGATGACGTTGTCTTGCTTGACATCGGAGTGAATTTCTTTTGTGCCGCGGGTAGATACAGAGATGCAGCAGTCGCGGAGCAGATTATTTTGGAAGGTCAGCGCAAGGATGTAAGAGATCTTGTAGCGCTCTGTCTTGCGGAGTATCCAGCTCTACATGAGCTTTTACCATCAGAATTAGGTGAGGTGAGTGCCCTGAGGGAACTGTTCACGAGTTTAATAGAGAATTCTCTGGAGAAAAAAACATCATCAGTCGAAACAAAGGTTGCAAGACGCTCCTCCTCACGGCACTCGTTATGGAGCCTTCTTTTTCTGATTATGGTGGTGTCCGCTGCCGGTGCCATATTTTTCTCTGAAAACATGAGCTTTTCACCTTCTATCTCTCGCAGTGAGAATTACCAGGAACTCTATCGAGATTGGTTATCAGCGATTCCTTCTGAGATCGAACGGGTTGCTTTGCTCGCTGGAGTGCAAGGAGACGAGAACGCACAGAAGGTGATTCTTGATTCTCAGGATCAAGCTCCTTTTGCGTTGAAGAGCCAGTTTCTCCTAGACCCACTAAGGATTGCCGTGCATGCTGGTTGGTATGAACAGTTTTCAAGCGAAGAGCGACGTATACTGTTTGCGTTCGCGTTGGCACCTATCTTAAAGGAGCGCATTGGAGAAGTGCCAAGTTTGTCCGCTCTTCATTCCGGAGTTGCTCTTTCGCTTTTGGGAGGACTTCCTGAATCACAAAGTCCGCTTCGTCTTTATCAGCTCATAGAGACGAAAAAAAACGTTTTACCTGAGCCATATGGGACGGCATTTATAAGATTTGCACAGGTCGCGCAATCACAGGGCGCGTCGTTATTTCGACTCTTCATACTTCTGAGGACGATCGGATTTACGAGAGAGAATCTTGAGAGCTATATCCCGATGACGCTTGATGAAGACGAAACCCGACTGAGGATACAGCTGCTTCTGCCAGATTTGTCGGCTGACAACAGCGCGATTCTCTGGAGCTATCTTCTTGACCATCCTGGAGCACGGTATTCCATTGGGTGGTTCGTGGATGGTTCCTTAGCGGGCTGGTCAGAGATGCTACCCCAGCGATTGCTCGACATAAGTTATGTATCCGATGACTTTAGCGAATTAACCGCACCTCAGTTGGGGGATTTACTTATTGCTCCTTTTCTCACGGAGAAAAGACGGGAGGCTCTCGTGAGGCAAATCATTGCTAGAATGGATACGATCGCTCTAGCAGATTTCTTTAGAGTCTTATCCAGTAATACGGATCTCACGAGAGATCAAGTTGTAACACTTCTCTCGGGTCTTCTGGTTGATAGCGACTCCCGCTATGCCTTTATGTCGAAGTGGTTCAAGACGAATCCTGATCCTCAATCGATAATGACACTGCTCGTTGCATGTTCGGATGTTGATGGATTTGACTACTTCTCATTACCGGCATCTCAGTATCTAAGGGATAAAAAGAGTTGGATGGTAACTACTCAGGAACTGGAACGACTTGCGCGTCATGCAGAGCCTTTAGCGAGGGGACTCGCGTACACCCACGCGGATATTAACGATCCAATGCAGATGAGGCTGCTAAGGCGTCGGTATGAGGAAGAGCAAAATATCGGATTAAAAAAATTCCTGCGAACCAAGCTCTCTGATAAGACCTAACAGGATCCTATGGCTCCAAGAGCTATTCAGGTATAACCCGTCTATCCATGTCCTGCCTGAGCAATATTGGGAAAGAGGATCAGAGGGTCTTGCGATTTCCCCGCGTAGCGGATTTCAAAATGAAGATGCGCACCTGTCACACGTCCTGTTTTCCCGACGGCTCCGATGACCTGCCCTGCAGTAACGAGTTGTCCAGTCTGCACATGAATTGAGTTGAGGTGCCCATAGTGGCTAGTAATTTCATTGCCGTGCTGTATTACGATTAGATTCCCATAATTTCCGAATGAATCAGCGAAGACTACTCGTCCCTCTCGAATTGCACGCACCGGTGCTTCAATTGGAGCAGCAAGATCGAGACCATGGTGATGTCGCTGTTTATGTATAACAGGATGCGTTCGCATTCCGAAACGGCTAGAGATTCGCGTTCCAACAAGGGGATAAACGGTTGCTCCAGAACTGCCGAAAGAGCGAAGAGCTGTGTATGATTGATCTGTGATGATTTGCTGTGTCTGTGCCTGAGAACTTTGGGCTATAAGAAAGATAATCGACAAAATGCTACATTGCATCCAGAACTGTAGAAATAGACTCGTTGTTGGAGAAACAATCAATGGTAGCTTTGTTTGTTTGCTTTCCTGCACCGTGATTACTCCTGAGGTGAGCTTGAGCTAGAAATTCCTTTAACTCTGAAGATTGAATTTGGGTGTCCGGATGCATTCTCGCCAAAGTGGATAACGGTGCTGGATATCCAGGCCCTCTCTCCTGTGGGTGCGATAATTCTATACCAGTCTCCCTGGCGGCTTTCTACGACAAGCCGAGAGTTTTTTGAAACAGTAAGGAGAACAGAGTTGTTCAATCCTGGCCCAGTTCGCAAGTTTGCTTTTTGAGCAGTCACCGTAGCAATTGAAATTTGTTCTCCTGAGTGTCCTTGTGAGGGAGCATTCCCTGCGAGTAAAGGATTTGGGCTTGCTTCGCTTCTTGCATCTACTGGTGATGCATCCCTGGTGCTACGAGCTTGAATAGTACGTATCTTATGTATGTTGCGCTTCTCTATGACGTAAGATAGACGTTCTACTTCAGTCTCCGCGAGGAGTAGATCCTCTCGCGTTTGTTCTAGTTCCTTGAGTACGTCGGAAAGCCTGCTCTCTACAGCTCGTAGTCTCTTCTCTAGTGAGAGCTTCGAGCCATTCAAGGAGTCGATAGTTTCTCGTTGACTTATCACCGTGTCTAACATCTCTCTTTGTTGCTTGGTATCTTTGGGCGATGGGACAAGTGCTCTTGCTGCCACTAGCGCCTCTTCTGTTTGCAACTCTGTATTGAGAACGGGTTTAGGAGAGCCAGAAGGGATCTGGGGGTCTGCCTTGAGCCCTCGATCTGTGGCATCGGCTGCGAGTGAATTTAATAACATCTCTTCTTGGGCTTTCAGGGAGGCATTGGTGATACCATACGTATCCCCGTGCGTCTGAGGCGTTTCCTCAGCACTGACAGGCATTGATGGTGCAGTCAGAAAACAGATGAGAGTACCAAGCAGAAAATACATTTTTGACATCGTAAAAAACCTCTATCCTCAGGGGCTCATTAAAAAACGATCCGAGCCTTTGTCTATTGTTGTGGGGTATTTAAGGTCTTTTGTGCTGTTTTTTGTCGATTATCTCGCTCTCTTTGAATCATTTCTAGGACTTCATCAGGAGCAGCGAGGCCTCTAAGAGTAATTTCTAGGGTGCCAGTAGCGGCAGTTCCTATCTGTATACTCCCAATATCTAGTATCCTTTCGAGAATAGTCTGATTCTTTTGCACTGTTCTAATATCTTCAAACCATACCCGTATAAGCTTTATTCGTAGTTCGATAATTCCCTTCTCAAACTCAATCCCTCTTTTAGTGATAGTATAGCGAACATTATAGATACGAAAGATAGCAGTGCCGATAGTGATAAGAGGCATAAACCAGAAAAGGGGTAGTGCCATCCGATAGGATGTCTCTCCGACTTTGAAGAGTTCTCCCTCAATAATAGACCAGGGAAAGAGTTCGCTTAGAACGATTGCGAGGAATGCCATGATGATGAAGATACATAGGGTAACGATCTCAGATCGCCATGTCTTCATTATGCGAATGTTGTCCTTTTCCTCAAACATAAAGCCTCCACAGAATACCGCTTTCGTGTCGCTAGCGCATCCCAAGAGACTTTTCGATGTCGTCTAGTGCTGAATGGTGTTTTTGAGTGGAGGTCGGAACGGTGGCCTGCTCTCGGGGCGCGAGCAACGAATCGAGCTTATCCCTTGAAGTAGAAGCACCTGTCTGCGATGTTTGTGCTTTAGAGGCTGGATGGCTGATACTTTGGTTTTCCAGCGGGGAATTCGAAAAGACCTTTTGGGGCTGAAAACGAACCTCTTCATTGGCACGAGATTGTATTCCGCTTGGGGATGAGGGGAGGGATTGGCTCGTAACCGAGCCCCCTGAGGCTCGCCATACCCCAAAGATACTAGCTATGACTACAATAGTGAAGAGGTGTGTCTTGTTCTCAAAAGGAGCAACTACGTTACGAATACTAATTAGTGCCATGATAAACTCCTCGCTTCACGTTAGCAGAGAGATGCGAAACTCTACAAGCTAGTTGATTCCTTATTTTTCATCCGCACGATAGTATTTCCATCGACCCTGTCTAATCTCAACTACCTCTTGATGAGCTGGGCGATAATAGACTCCGTCAGGATCAAGTCCTGGGGGCACTTCGATAACATCAATCATCGGCTCTTCCCAGACATACTCTACTACGCCTGGTGCTGTTCGTACAGGTACGTGGTCCAGGTGTGCTGAGTTGACATTTTTTATATGACCTTCTGTCGGAGCTGTGATTACACTGCATCCCGAGATTCCTAACGTGAGCACTGTTATCATGAGAGGAATATACTTTTGCATGTTTTGCATCCTTTGTTTCTACACTTCATTACTGAAAAGATGATCCGTCGAATTCATTGTATGCTCTGCCCCTGCATTCTCCGCTGCGTTACTCTCGCGCAGCATGTGTTCTTGTAGAGCTTTTGCACCGTAAGGAGCGATCGCTACTACATGTCTAAGGGCTAGTTCAAAGTTGCCATCGCATTGTGCCAATACCTCAGCGAAGAGTTGGTTGTCGTCACCGTTATTGGTACTTGCCCAGTAGAAAGAGGGTTCGAGCGGAAGGGTGAGTGCACCTTCTCCAATATCAGAGAGCAGGAAAAACTGTGACTCAACACCTTTGATGGTACGTAGGCGTAGTATGACATTCGCCTGCTGCTCATTGAGGTTAAATGCT
>JBMTVV010000022.1:0-12665 GCA_049451755.1 Bdellovibrionota bacterium | reverse complement strand
TGTAAAAGAGGGAACATGTTTTTATCTGCACGGACAAGATGAGCCTGGAGCCCTGGTTGATATTCTCAATAACATTGCTGAAAAAGACCTTTCTATCGTAGCGCTTGATGCGCTTTCTCTCGATGGAAATTTCGGTTGTTATCTGTGGGGATCTGAGGAAGATCACGTGGAGCTCTCTCAGATCCTCGGATTAAAATCCTCATTGATGTAAGGTCTCGCATGGAATCACAGGTTTTCGGTGTCACTTCACCTTTTGTTGGTTTGTCCAGTAATCAAGGGGTATACGTCCCGCGCCGTTGGGTACGGCCAGTGGTTGGATGGCCACAAGTGGTACTCATGCTCGCTGGGCTCTATAATCTCGTATTCGGAGTGTGGGCGGTATTTTTCCCAGAGCACTATTTTCTCGTTTCTGGTGTGGAGGTTCCCCGCTATCCTGCCCTCTGGCAGTGTATCGGAATGATTGTTGGCCTCTATGGAGTTGCCTATTTTATTGCAAGCACTGATATCCTTCGATTCTGGCCGATTGTACTCATCGGACTCCTCGGAAAGATCTTTGGGCCAGTAGGATACTTTTTTAATGTAACCCCACACTCAATGCCAGAAGAAGGCGCCTGGATCCTCTTATCGAATGACTTTGTGTGGTGGATACCGTTTGTCCTCATTCTACTTCAGGTAAAACGCTCTCATAAAGAAGCACAGCGAGGCACCGTTACAAAGCCGAGCTCACTTACGCACCTTGAATCATGTCTTCAGCGCTCGATTGAAGCTCCGATGCTCATATTTTTCGTTCGACACCTCGGGTGTACTTTCTGTCGACAGGTTCTCAAAAACATCGCAGCTCACCAAGAACGCTTCTCTGAGTCTGGTATAAGCATAGGGCTCGTACATATGGGGCCAGCACCGCGTGCTGAAAAGATGGTAGAGACGTACGGAATAACCGGTCTTGAGTTAATCGAGGATAAGGAGAGCTTCCTCTACGAGTTGCTTGGATTCCCGAAGGCGAATCTGTGGCAAGCTTTTGGATTCGGAGTGATCAAGAAAGCAGTGCCTGCACTGTGTGTCGACCAGTGTGGCATCGGACATCTTTCTGGTGATGGATTTCAACTGGGGGGAGCTCTTTACGTAGAGAAGGGAGAGGCAAAGATTATCCACCAGCAATCGGATGCAGGAGATCTGTTGAATATTGAGCAGTTCCTCCAACAAAGAGCGCAATCACGTACGAGTTGAGGGTTGGAGCTCGAAAACTCCAACGGAGAGAATCCCATCGCCACCACCTACTTGCTTGAGCCACGGCTTGTCTCGGAGATGAAACGAACAGATTCCTTGTGAGATAATGCGAACGGGTGAGGTTACCTCTTTATTTTCACCTTCGAGATAGTGAGCGCGTACTCGCTCAAGAAAATTCTCCATAAGAGCGCCACGAAATGGATTAATGAGACAGATAATATTCTCGTTATGAAGCGTTGCTTGGCTTCCATCTCCGACTTCAAAAGAAACGGCTGGATAGCTATCGGCTCGAGCGCTCGCATAGGAAACATATGAGTCTTCGATTTCAACGCCTCTGACTGTTGCACCAGTCATTGTATGAAGCATCACAGCAAGTCGTCCAGTCCCCGAACCGATATCAAGAATCCTGTCTCTTGAGGTGATATTCAGTTCTGAAACAAGCTCTTTTATTACGCGTTGAGGAAGGGAGAGCTCTTGAAACTGATCGTGGCTGCGGGGAGGGAGTTGCTCACGTGGTTGTACAAAACCGTACTGTGTATCAAAGTGAGTATCTTCGTCGTTATAGTTATAGAGGCCACCCCCTTGAAGAGAGAACTCCTGAAAACCAGTCGGTTGCGAACTCTGCGCTGCAGATGATGGAGCGTCACCTAGCAGGTCATCGATGCAATCAGGGGAGTATGGGGTAGAGAAATCACTCATAGTTTATCGCTGCGTAACGAAAAGACTGCGTAACTAAAATACTCTGGGAAAGCGCATGCACTTTTCCAGGTCGAATATCTTATCTCGAAATTCCCTTCCAACGAACATTGTAAAAGAGCAGTACTCTATGCGAATTTCCGGTGTCCGGAAAACGGCTCGGTGCTACTCCTTACCACACGTGTTTACCAGAATAGCAGAATGCAAAAAGCTATGCCGAATCACTTATTTCTCAGTAATTCTCAATATTTGCCCCCCAGCGTTCTTGCCACTGTTGGAACATAAGGACGTTCCATAACCGTGAGTGAGCATCGATATGTCCATCTTGATGCTCCTGCCATGTCCTGAGGATAAGGTCTCTATTGAGGCGCCCATCTACTGGAAGACGAGCTTCTGTAAGTGCCGCCTCACCCCACGGTCGGAGTTCTTTACGTAACCACTGCGCAAGGGGAATCGCAAACCCTGACTTTGGACGTTCGAAGAAAGACGAGGGGACATACCGTTCGAGTACTCTTTTTAAAATAAGCTTTTGTGACCCGTTATGTATGCACCACGAAGTTGGAATTGTTCGTGAGAATTCAATAATTCGATGATCTAGGAGAGGAACTCGTGCTTCGAGGCCAACGGCCATAGATGCTCTATCAACTTTTGTAAGAATGTCATCAGGAAGGTACGTATGAAGATCGAGATAGCTCAAGTAGTCGCACGGTGAGCTGCTCGTATATAAAGAAGGTTCGCGCATGTAAGAATCACGATGAAAGAGTGTTTGTGAGGACGAATATGGCGCAGGGCTTTCGTGAGGGAGCCAGTGAGCATTCGCACGTAGATAGAGCTCTTGGATGTTGGATGCAGTGAGTAACTCAGCAAATCGGTGAATTTTTTTTCCTGATGATTGAATGCCGCGGAGAGAAGGAGGTAGCGCCCTTTGACCGATGTGATATCCACCACTCCATACGGTAGATGGCAGTGCCTGAACACACCTTTTTACTGCTTTACGGAGAGAGAGAGGACTATACTGGAGCTTTCTCCACAACTTCTCAGCGAGAAGATAGCGGGGATATCCGCGAAATAGCTCGTCTCCACCGTCGCCTGAAAGAGATACTGTTACATGTTGACGGGTCAGTCGTGAGAGGAGGAATGTTGGGATTTGAGAAGAGTCGGCAAACGGTTCGTCGTAGAGCGTTGCGAGTTGAGGAATGACCTCTAATGCATCCTCTGTTGTAACATAGTGCTCGGTATGCTCTGTCCCGAGGTGGTGGGCTATCTTTTTTGCATGAGGTGCCTCATTGAATCTATCTTCTTCAAATCCAATTGAGAAGGTGCGAACATGAGAGCTACTGAGTGCTTGCATAGAGCTTACAATGGTAGAGGAGTCAATTCCGCCTGAGAGGAACGCCCCGACAGGAACGTCGGCTAATGTCCTGAGTTGAACGGAGTCTTGAATTAAAGTATCGAGCTCAGTGACTGCATCCTCGAAGGAGCCTCCATACGGTGGTGAAGATGTCGATATCTGCCAATACGATTGAGGCGAAGACGCGGTTGTATTTGCGAACGGAGAGAAATCGGTGGGTATGGTGGTAAGTTGCGACTCTGAGAGTGAGAGTAATGAGCCTGGCATCAGTTTCCATATCCTATCGAAGATGGTGTAGGGCGCTGAGATATAGCCATGTTCAAAGAAAAGAGAGAGAGCAATGGAAGAGAGCGGAAGTCGAAAATCTTTTAGGCCATACAGTGGCTTTAATTCTGAACTAACGGCGAACCCACTCTTGAGCCAACCGTAGTAGAGGGGCTTAATTCCTATTCGATCACGGGCAATGTGTAGTGTTTTCGTTTGTGTATTCCAGAAGCAGATGGCGAACATCCCGTTGCACCGTGTGAGGGTACGCTCGAGCCCCCAGGTATCAATTGCAGCGAGGAGAACTTCGGTATCACCACTTCCTTGGAATGAGATTCCGAGTGATTCGAGTTCAGTACGTATTGTTCGATAGTTATATATTTCTCCGTTATAGATGAGCACACTTCCTGTGCGAGGCGATGTCATTGGCTGTTGTGCGAGAGTGGAGAGATCAAGGATCGCCAGTCGTCGATGGGCAAGAGTGAGCCCATTCTCGTTACTCCAGGTAGCGGATCCATCAGGACCTCGATGTTGAATAGAGTGAGCGAGTCTCGTTGCTGTCGCTACTCGTTCTTGTTCTGAAAGATGCGGATTATAGAACCCAATGAGGCCACACATAGTTACCTGTTGTTCCTAGAAGAGAGTGTCGTGGTAGAAATTGGTGCCTATCCTGTGCTAAGAACGGGGAGAGAAAACATGTTCACTATCAGAACGTAGGCGTTTATTGGAAAAGAAATACCAATCGATGGTAGGTAGCAGTATGAATGCGGCCGAGCAACCAATATATAAAGTGCGACGGGTAGCATCCCCGTATCCATACCTACCAGAGGGTTACTGGTACAAGGGGGGCATCCCACGAGAAACGCTTCGACGGCTCATCCATCCGCTCTCATCACCGCTGACGGTAAGAGACTTTGATATATTCAGAACCAAAGAAACTGAAGATGAGCACGATCATGCTCTCTCGTTACAGTATCTCTCTGATGACTATGAGTTTGGTCACGGGATAGAAGTTGTTGAAGATCTCACGACGTATTTCAAGAGCCGAGACCTTACGGTAAATGAGGTGGCACTACACCACGAACGGCTCGGCTATACGAAAGAGGCTGACGGCGACTTACGGAGCCTTTCGCTGCGGCCAACACGCAGCGTTTGCAACGCGCATGGTGAACCACCAAGCAGCACGTGGTGTAAAGCGGTGCGACTTGCGGTTGAGGGAAGAGCTCAGGGGGTGCCCTGGAATCTATGCTTTCCAATTTTGCCTGGGCGAATCGCTCTCTTTGATATCGCACTGAATCTCGATAGGAGCTTTCTATCAGGTCTCACTGCGGGTATCGAGTTTGTCGAGACGGTCAAAGAGTATGGATTTCTGCAAGATGCCCCTCACGGGATAGACGGTGTTACGTATGCGATCGAGGAGTCGGCATTAACTCTTCACCAAGGGATACGATTCTTTAGAAATATTCCAAAAGAGGTGCTCTCTTCCCTCAGTCTCGATACGTGAGCATCGTCGTAGGATGCTCTTTTGAATCGCCGGATCTCCACGAACAGGCTATGCATTTTGTTCAGAGAAAGTAAGAACAGCTGAGTGCTGTCTTCCTGGTATATCTGAAAACTCCTTTACAGACTCAAGGTGAAGACGAAGTTGTTCGGTAACGGCACGTGCTTCCTCTACTTCCTGTTTCCAGTGAGCTCCCTTCAGCAATACAAGTTTTGACTTAGAATCCGTACGTAAGAATGGTGCAGCAAGCGGCAGAAGTGATGAGAGAGCCGCTAATGCTCTTGCCGTAACAGCATCGAACTGTCCATGGAGAGCGGTTGCGTTTTCAATCGTAGAGTGATGAATCTGTAAGTTCAAGAGAGAGAGTTTTATTTTACACATCTCAAGAAAATCAGTTTTTCTCTGGGCGGAGTCTATTGCGGTGAAGGAGACATTCGGTAGCGCAATTGAGAGCGGAACAATAGGAAAGCCACCCCCTGAACCGAGGTCTATCACAGCGCTTGAATTTTGAACTTCTTTTGTAAGGAGAAGGGAATCAAGAATGTGAGAGTCGAGGAACGAGAGCTCTTCTCGACTCATGAGATTAACCCGAGTGTTAGCACTCTTTAGGAGCTTCGAGAACGCTTCGAACTGCGCTTCGTGTTCCTGGTAGAGGTTGTGGATGTCCATCGTCTTTCCTCTTCGTCGCAAAGGAGGGGGCACGAAAGGGTGCCACTCCGCGGTTATTGAAACAGTTCAGTCGTCGTTCAACAAGTTTTGGCGAGGCGTTGCAACGAGCTGAGATGAGAGTAGTGGAAGTCAGTCCAGGGGGTGGAATGTTCCTATCGAAACGCGTAGAAAAAATTACGTTGAATAAAATCAAGGAGTTGGTAGGTTTTCTCGTCCAGAATAGAGATTTCAACGATTGGATAAGAGTAATAGAGCATCAGCATTCGTATCCCGATGAGCCCAAGGAAAAGCGGGACATAAACGAAGAAAAACAATTGGATAGCCCCGAGGCCAGCCTTGTTTCGCTCTGTTGGATTCGGGTGTGAATCTATGTCTAAACGCGGATGATATCTTCTCATTGTACCTCTGTTATGGAAGAAATGATTAACCATGATGCATGAAGAACCGACTCTTTTCCTCCGTCTTTTTCCTATCTCTTCAAGAATTGCTATTCTCAGGGGCGGAAGAAGAGGTGTCTCTGTATGTTTCAGTGGTCTGCACTTAAAAAACCGTACTATGTACTCGCTCCGATGGAGGACGTTACAGATACTGTCTTTCGACGGTTAGTAGCTTCGTGTGCTCGTCCTGATGTCTTTTTTAGTGAGTTTACGAGTACCGATGGGATGTTCTCACCGGGGTGGAGTAATGTTGTTCACCGCCTACGCTTTGATAGGGGCGAGGGGCCTCTCATCGCCCAAATTTGGGGTAATAATCCAGAGAACTATCTTCGGGCCACGCGTCGAATCAAGGAGCTTGGTTTTGACGGAGTCGACATCAACATGGGGTGCCCCGTTGAGAAGATTATCAAGAGTGGTTCCTGCTCAGCACTGATTGAGAATCCAGCGCTTGCAAAAGAGCTCTACCTATCTGCGAAAGAGGGAGCTGGTGATATGCCGGTGAGTATCAAGACACGTATCGGCTTTAAAACGCGAGTCACAGAGGAGTGGGCAAGATTTCTCCTTGAGCTTGAGCCTGCTGCGCTGACTGTTCACGGAAGAACGGCAAAGCAGCTCTCGAAAGGAAGTGCTGACTGGTCAGAAATTGCAAAGGTCGTTGCTATTCGGGATGCCCTGAAGATAGACACGAATATCATTGGTAACGGTGATGTGAAAGACCTGCATGAGGCTGACCGACGAGTTGCAGAAACCGGTGTTGATGGAATCATGATCGGGAGGGGGATCTTTGATAATCTCTTTCTCTTTGACCGAAGTCTCCCCCCGCTAGCAGAGAGGACGCCGAGAGAAAAGCTGCACTTATTATTAGAACATGTACGTCTTTTTCACGAAGTATGGCAGGGTGAGAAGCCATTTCGCATCCTGAAGAAGTATTTCAAGATTTATGCCTCTCACTTTGATGGTGCCTCACAACTCCGGATGCAGCTCGTTGAAACAGAGTCAGCAGAGGAAGTCGAGCGTCTTGTTTACTCGTTCCTCGAGACTATGACTGATAGGGCTTGTTCCGTTGAATTTTCTCAAGGAGTGATGGATGAAGTCGAAAAAAACCAAGCCTCATGTGGCTAGTCTGAGGTACTGGTACTGTTAGCCATTTCGAGTGTGAGAGTTCTTCAAATGTCATGAGTACGACCTCTGTTACGTTATAAAATCCTGGAGAGAGAGTAACGAGATCTCCTTTCATGGGACTTTCTTTCAGAATCCAGCTACCAAACCCTTCGGTATCATGCGCCATATCACTTCCTCATCGCCTTTTTTCGAATGTGTGAGTGGAAACAGTGAGAGCACCAAGAAGGAGGTGGTGTGAAGAAAGCTGCGCTGATCTACTTTCTCACGATATCATCGACGAAAGAAAATCTAGAATCTCCTCCATAACATCAGAACAACGATTTATCGATAACAGTTGTTGCGGTAATACTTGTGCCTCAAAGATGTTTCCACTTTAAAATGCAAGCGCGATGTGTGTGGGCGTTACGTGTGGAACATCGCCAATACAATTTCCATGAGAACTATTCCCACTAACCCTTGAGCCAGAAGGTAGTGGCGGCGATAGTTCATCTCCACATTGAAGTGATGCTGTACCAAGCGATCTATCAGGAAGTGAAAGCAACCAGTATTTCATGTTTAACTCAGTCGATTCTGCAAATTAGCGAAAAGACATGCCATAAAAAAGAGTCACGCTCTTTAACTCAAGGATATCTTAGAGAGGCATGAGGTATTGTATTGATGATGTGAGACTTTTTTAGCTTAGTGTGACCGAGCGTTCTTTTAGCGCTCAAACCTTAAGAACGGATTATTTCAAGCCGTTCTTATACTCATAGGAGAACTACTGCATGGTGTAGTAGAGAGCTGATATGAATGAGAAAGAGAGAGAATCTCCACCATCGGAGAGGAAGCGATCACTGACTTCCCTCACCCTAACGTGGCTTAGCGAACGATTGCGTCGTTCTGAGGCCCTGAAGGAGCAGATCCAAAATGGAACCTATCAGGTGGATTCTGAGAAGCTTGCTGAGTCTTTAGTGAATCGCGATCGGTAGACATCTACGAAAAACTCTTAGAGTAAACGTCTGATATAATCCGGCTCATGAGATAGTGCGTTTCCTCCGATACTATAGGTGAATTCTATGGTTTGTCGGAGCAGGCATGGATCTGATCGCTGGTAAGTATATGCCTATAAGAGAGCTCGGAGAAGGGGGCTCTGGGACTGTAACACTCGTACGGCATGTCGACCTTGATGTGCTCTACGCGCTGAAGATCTTAAAGAGTGATGCCCTTGCTCAGCCACAGAGCGTTGAGCGATTTAAGAAAGAAGCTGCACTCCTACTCAGTTTTAGTCATCCGCGGGTTGCGCAGGTACGTGACTTTGGAAAAACGGTAACAGGTAGTTACTACATGGCGATGGACTACTGTGAGGGAGAGTCCATTAAGCAACATATCGAGAGAGGTGCTTACTTTTCCTATGGTGATACCCTTAGAATTGCTATGCAAGTGCTTGAGGTCTTACAAGCAGCACATAGTGCGGGAATTATTCATGGGGATATCAAGCCCGAGAATCTCTTCCTTGAGACTACCGAAGATGGAGCATTGAGTGTCAAGGTTCTTGATTTCGGGACAGCCTTCCTCCGACAGCAGCTCGGTGACGAAGAGGTCGTTTTTGGCACGCCATGCTACCTCTCACCTGAGCAGGCGGCCGGGGAAGAGCATATTGATCATCGCATTGACCTCTACTCTCTTGGAATCGTTCTCTTCGAGCTTCTTTCTGGTAGGCTTCCATTTGAAGGAAACACAGTCGTAGAGACGTTGCTTCTCCATCTCACGCAGCCAATTCCATCACTATCCGGTAACTATGGAGTTCCGGTAGCTATCGAAAAAGTTGTAAGAAAGGCACTCGCGAAGGCTCCCTCCGAACGGTTCCTCGCAGCCGAAGAGTTTCAGCAGAGTTGCCAGGAGGCCCTCAGAGTATACGAGGGAGAGGCTGCTCAGCTCGTAGGTCCTAATTGTCCTCTCTCTGTTGAAGTACAGAGCGAGTCGCAGCAACACGTAGAAGAAGAACCCACTGAACGACCTACCCGAATTCTCTGTCTCGATGATGATGAGATGATCCTCAATATTCTACAACATGTGCTAGAGCGAGAAGGGTATGAAGTACTTACTGCCCAACACAGCTCCCAGATTCATAATCACCTCTTTCATTCAGAAGTAGACCTCTTAGTAAGTGATGTACAGATGCCAGGAATTCCAGGTACAAAGGTCTGTCGCCTACTGAAGAAGTCTATGAGTGACTTAAAAGTAATTCTTTTTTCAAATGTGCCGGAGAACGATCTTGAGCGATACTCGGCAGAGAATAATGCGGATGGATGGATCAGTAAGCAGCGTCTACCAAAAGATTGGTTGGGTGAGATTCAGCGGGTGCTCGCACAGTAATGGCATCTCTAGCCATAGAGGATGATCAGAACACTTCCAATAATAATAATACCGGCTCCTGCCAGACGTCTCTGAATGTGTTCCTCACGAAAGAAGAGTCCTCCACCAAGAATAACAAGAATGAGAGAGACTTTCGTAAGGGCTGCGACATAAGGAGCTTGGAAAAATTGTAATGCCCACAGCTTTGAACTCATGAAGAGAAATTCAAAGAGACCACGACTCGCGAGAAGAGCGAGTGGAAAACGAGCATCAAGCACCTGTCTTGCTCCAGATCTACTAACGGCAAGCAGAATGATGCCAGCAGCTAGGGTCATCCAGAATCCTGAGACGAAAGGATGCGCATGAACAGTTGCAAGTCGGTCAAAGCAGGCATTGAGGCTGAAGAAAAACGCTGCGGCAAGTCCATAGAGGATACCGGTTTTTTGAGCGGCAAATACCACCCGATTACCGGCAAGGACAAATACTCCAATGGTAATGATCAGGACGCCTATACAGCCCTCTATCGTTGGTAGATCGCCTGTGATGAGAGGAGAGGTAAAGAGGAGAAAGAGTGGGGTGAGTGAAATGAAGGCTGTAACGAGAGAGATGTCACCGTGTTGAACGGCAAACATCCGACACCATTCTGCACCCATGTCTGAGAGGGCTCGCAGTAGAACGAAGATATAGAACTCGCGTCCGAGCGCAAAAATTGGGATATCAAGGAAGACGAGGGAAAGAAGTGCGATGCAATAGAAGGGTAATGCAAAGGAAAAGGAGTAGACAGCTGAAAGCGTCGGAGTAATTTTTGTTGTGAGTGCTTTACTACAGAGATCTTTCGAGGCAGCAAATAGTGCTGCGCTAAACGTCGCAACGAGTCCTAACATGAGCGGTACGGTAGCGACTTCGTGTGAAAAAGAGTAGAGGTTAAGTTCTCTCGATTTCAAGTTTTCCGAGGAGTCCTTCTGCTTTCTCTAAGAGTCCTTCTTGTACTTGACCCTCAATATTCTTGAGAAGCTGAGCCCGGAAGATGCGCATGAGTTGAGTCCGCTTTTGATGGTACGCCTGAAACTGAAGCCCTTCCTCTCGAGCTCGAACCCGTTTATCAATCTCGCCGATGAGGGTCAGTTCATGCTCTGCCTCAGGGGCATTATCTGAGACAAGATGAGCATAGAATTTCGCATAGTGCGTGAGCGCGGTTCGGATCTGATGACGGAGGTGCTCTGGAAGCTCTGTGCTGCTCATAGAAGTCCCTAAAAAATTCGAATGGTATTCACCTCCTTTAGATACATGGCAGAGAGGAAAAGTTGCATGAGTAAGACAAATAGCTAACTAGTTGAATTGATGAGGGGACTCTATGGCCAATTGGAGAGCTATCGCCAGTGCCATATTCTGCGCCATAGTAATCTAAAAAAATATGGCGGTCCTGATTACTGAGGGAGGTCAAACGTATCTCTAATCCAGCGGGCTTGTTGGGTTGAATCTGAATACACTGTGTAGCCCGAGAAGGCCTCAGTGATCTCTCCACTTGAGTTGATGCGGTAAAAGCGAGGCACTCCGCCTGTTCCAAGTTGGCGAAAAGCACTACCGTCTGTGTCGAGCAGAGCGTCACTACGGCTCTTACTTGCAAAAGCGTGAAGGTTCGCGCGACTATCCTGACCCACGATGAGTTCAAAATCGTATCCCGGAATAGATTCAGTGATAGAGCGCAGCTGAGGAAGTTTTGCAAGCGTACTCTTACATGCGCTGCACCAGGGGGTGAGGTAGGCCACAACGCACTCACGCCCCGGAGCGCATATCGCTCGCTCAGCGCCCGAGACGCTTCGGAGCATTTCTTCCGGCACTGTTCCTTTGTGCGTCACCTTGAAAAAGCCAATGCCAAGGAAGAAGGCTGCTACACCGACTCCAAGAAGAGTCTTCGTGTTATCTCTGCGACGAGAATAGCTCAGCATGTTGAGGGCTTGCTCTTCGCCTTGAGCACGACTCTTCTTCCGTTTCTCGCTGCAGTCGGTACAAGCTCCGATGTTGTCGCCGATGTCGCTGCCGCAAATATAGCACTGCATACTGAGCCTCCCGATGCCGTCACCATAGTAGCGCTTTTGCTAATACCAGCGCCATATCTGAGCATAACCTATTGCATTTTGAGGAACCACCGGAACAGAAGAACGTAGCAAACTCGCTCCGATTGTTAGGTTGCATTCAAGCTCGCTACTTAGGGTCCAAAAGAACACGTTTTTTCTCAAAACGCACATTTACTGAACTTTTAAGCTTTGGAACAAGCACCCAAATATTCTTGTTGACCGCGCGCTCGCATGTTCCATGCTCGCCGACAACTACACTAAAAACAATTTCATGTGATTTAGGATCTCGGGTCAAGCCAACTGTATAATCCGGCTGTCGACAACCACTTCCGTGTGCGGCCTGCCCCAGAAGAGTATATTTCTGGAAGTCAATGATAGGATGCGAGCAATTTTCGGTGCCTCGAAAAGGCAAAGCCTCATAAATTATGTCACTAGCCATCTTTTGATACTCTGCGTTCGACTTGTCTGGGAATCGTGTTTTTTGTGTTTTGAGAATCTCCGGGTAGTGCCAGTCCCAATATTTTTGCAATGGCTCGGTGTAACGCTCGGTAATAAAAGCCTCGTACTCTTTCTCTGTACGAACTACAACAGTCAACATACTACCTGGTGAAACCATGTCTACGCATTTGAGTTCAATACGTTCATAGGGAATGGTTGGTGGGTCGCAATAAGCGGGATTGCCGAAATTACACAGCAACAAAACCCACATGAAGAAAAGCCACATTAATTTAGTCATAGGAAATCATTAGCAGCCTAACAGTGACTACAGTCTCTTTATAGCATAACCTATTGCATTTTGAGGAACCACCGGAACCTAAAAAGACTAACATATCAAGTAAATCACATTTTCTGCTTTACTTACCCATCCCCCTTCCTCTCAGGAAACATTTTTCTCATCTCACCGATAAGAGCTCATGGCTCTTTTGGGTGAGAAAGTATGAGAACAGAAATAGCATATACAGCTGGAGCGGAGGAGAAGAGTACAA
>JBMTVV010000021.1:0-12701 GCA_049451755.1 Bdellovibrionota bacterium | reverse complement strand
ATTAGGAGCTGGGGGTTGAGCTAAAGCGTGGGCCGAGTCTCAGAGGAGTGAGGCTCAAAGGGGAGTTTGGCTCAGAGGAGCAAAACACGTTCTCTTGGGTAAATTCTTGAATTTCTGTCCTAATTACGGATGACGCGGGTTAGCCCTAGCTTCGTAGCGTAGTTGGTATGGTTTGCAAGTGCATGCTGTGGCTGGGAAGCGCTTGCCATACCATCCCTCCGAGTATCTTAAAAAGTGAAAAAAAGGTAGGGTTGTCATTCACTTCCGTGAGGAGAGTAGTTATACTTGAATAATTAATTCAAGTATCTTTTAAGGGTTTAAATCCCAGTGCCAACCTACACTGGAAATAGCGGAAATTCGTACCATGTCGAGTGATACAGAAACACTAGAGAATTTTACGAGTCAGGAGTACAAGTACGGCTTTACCGTCGATATTGAAGCCGATGAGCTACCTGCAGGTCTGAATGAGGAAATCATTCGAGCCTTATCGGCTAAGAAAGATGAACCTCAATTCATGCTTAATTGGCGGTTGAAGGCGTATCAAAAGTGGACAGCAATGAGTTCACCGGACTGGGCATTCCTCAACATCGAGCCGATTGATTATCAGTCATTGAAGTATTACTCCGCACCGAAAAAGAAGCCAGAGCTGAAAAGTTTAGACGAGGTGGATCCAAAGCTGCTCGAAACATACGAACGACTCGGCATACCGCTTGATGAACAGAAGCGCCTTACAGGCGTTGCTGTTGATGCTGTTTTTGACAGCGTTTCAATCGCTACTACGTACAAAGAGGAGCTTCAGAAAGCAGGAGTTATCTTTTGCTCAATCTCGGAGGCTGTACGTGAGCACCCTGAGCTCGTCAAAAAATACTTAGGGTCCGTCGTGCCGTATACTGATAATTACTTTGCCACGCTGAATTCGGCAGTGTTTAGTGATGGTACGTTTGTGTATGTACCGAAGGGAGTTCGATGCCCGTTGGAGCTTTCGACCTATTTCCGTATTAATGCCCAAAATACCGGACAGTTCGAAAGAACGTTAATTATTGCAGACGAGGGCTCTTCGGTTAGTTACCTTGAAGGGTGCACGGCTCCCATGCGTGATGAAAACCAGCTTCACGCTGCAGTGGTGGAGCTGGTTGCCTTGAAAGGTGCTCAAATCAAGTACTCTACCATTCAAAACTGGTATCCTGGTGACAAGGATGGGAAGGGCGGTATTTATAACTTCGTAACGAAGCGGGGCATTGCCGAGGAGAACGCAAAAATATCTTGGACCCAGGTAGAAACGGGATCGGCGATAACGTGGAAGTATCCAAGTTGTATTCTAAAAGGAGACAACTCGGTAGGTGAATTCTATTCGGTTGCAATTACCAACAATAAGCAACAGGCCGATACAGGGACAAAGATGATCCATATTGGCAAGAATACGAAGAGCACTATTATCTCAAAGGGGATATCCGCAGGTAATGCCCAAAATAGTTATCGTGGGCTGGTGAAGGTTCTACGAGGTGCTCAGAACGCAAGAAATTTTTCGCAATGCGATTCCATGTTAATGGGTGACAAATGCGGTGCGCACACCTTCCCATATATAGAAGTTGATAATCCAACAGCTCAAGTCGAGCATGAGGCAACAACATCGAAGATTGGAGAGGACCAATTATTTTACTGTAATCAGCGTGGCATTTCGACTGAAGATGCTATCGGTATGATTGTCCATGGATTCTGTAAGGAAGTGCTTAATGAGCTGCCCATGGAGTTTGCATTAGAGGCGCGACAGCTTCTGGCGATCAGCCTCGAGGGGAGTGTTGGATAAGTCTCAGAAAGAGCAGATTACGTTTCAGATAAAAGATAGAGAGAGGAATAATGTTAACAATTTCAAATTTACAAGCACGTATTGAGGAGAAAGAGATTCTCAAAGGGCTCAATCTCGAAATAAAGCCTGGTGAAACACACGCCATCATGGGAGTGAATGGCTCTGGAAAGAGTACTCTGGCAAATATTCTTGGTGGGCGCGAAGAGTACGAAGTGACGGGTGGTACTGTTGAGTTCCTCGGTAAGGATCTACTTGACCTCGATCCTGAGGAGAGAGCTCGTGAGGGGCTCTTTCTCGCTTTTCAATACCCTGTTGAATTGCCTGGAGTACTCATCTCGTACTTCCTCCGAACTGCGTACAACGCTATACGAGAGCACCGCGGTGAAGACCCTGTTCAGGTCAGAGATTTTAATAAGCTCATTGAGGAGAAGGCAAAGCTACTTGAGTTAAGTCCAGAGCTGCTGAAGCGGTCTGTAAACGAAGGTTTTTCTGGCGGTGAGAAGAAGCGAAACGAGATTTTTCAGATGGCAATGCTAGAGCCAAAGCTTTGCATTCTTGATGAGACCGATTCAGGACTTGATATCGATGCACTTCAAATCGTATCGAATGGCGTTAACAAGCTGAAGCAGGAAGATCCTGAGCGCTCCTTCCTCCTCATCACCCACTATCAGCGACTCCTCAATTATATCGTTCCTGACTACGTTCATGTGATGATCGACGGGAAGATCGTGAAGAGCGGTGGCAAGGAGCTTGCGCTTGAGTTAGAGGAAAAAGGGTACGCTGCTTTCCAGTCATCTGCTGCCTAAATGCAAACTGTATTGAAGGAATTCTATCGAATGAAGAACGTAATGAGTACAGAGAGCGACGCGACCACTGTTCCCTGGTATGAGAAAGGTATTCAGACACTCGAGAGTGCCTCGAGCAATAGTATTCCCGCTGTTGTGCATGAGAGAAGAATCGAGGCACAAGCTGTATTGCAGAGATTAGGACTTCCTTCGACGCAAGCGGAAGACTGGAAGTACACTGATATCCGTGATGTTCGCTCTGGGAACTATTCGATCGCAAGTCACGGTGCAGTGTCACAGGTTGATGAGGACGTGCGTGATTTGAGGATATTACCGCTGGACGTATGCTACCGCATTGATACTGTTGACGGATTTGTAGCGACTCACCTAGAGGACCTGCAGGCACGTCTCCCTGATGGTGTGGAAGTATTCTCTCTATCTCATGCTAGTGAAGAGGAGCAAGCTCTTCTTCAGCAATACGTTGGGAGTGCAGCGACCATTTCCGAGGACTCAATTGCTGCCCTTAATACTGCTTTGATGCAAGATGGTATCGTTGTACGAGTGAGAAAAGGAGTTTCCCTTGATGTGCCGTTTTACGTACAACATATTTCCTCTGGTCTCAACGAGTATGTCGCTAGTTTCCCTCGTGTTCTCGTACTCGTAGAAGAAGGAGCACGGGCGGCTATTATTGAACATTTCACCTCTGTTACTGCGAGCTCAGCTTTTTCAACGAGTGTAACGGAGCTCTTCGTGGAAAAGAACGCCAATCTCTCACACTATCAGGTAGGGGAGGATGCGCTTGAGAATATTCGGTTTAGTCGAATCTCGTGTCATCAAGACAGAGACTCAACGTGTAAAATGCACTCTGCAACCTTTGGTGGTAAACTCGTGAGGAACGAAGTTCATCCATCGCTTCTTGGGGAGAATGGAACCACCTGTATGTATGGGTTGTCTGTACTCACTGGGAATCAACACGTTGATAATCATACGGTTCTGGATCATGTGGTGCCCCACTGTGAGAGTGATGAGCGCTATAAGGGGATTTATGATGACCAGTCTCAGGGGGTTTTCTGTGGCACTATTATCGTCAGACCAGACGCCCAAAAAACGAATGCTATCCAGAATAACGCTGCCATTGTGCTTTCAGAGAAAGCGAGTATCAATGCGAAACCGCAACTGAAAATATGGGCAGATGATGTGAAGTGTACCCATGGTGCGACCGTTGGTGCTCTTGACGCACAACAGCTCTTCTATCTCCGTTCACGGGGTGTGAGTGAGCGCGATGCTCGAAATATGCTTTTAAGGGCTTTTGCGGGCGATGTGACCCAAGAGATAGAGTATGAAGCCCTGAGATCTCTCATTGAAGAGCGTGTCGTCGAGAAATTGAGCCTGTAGAGGACACAAATCAGCACTGTGAACGATTAGCTCTATAGAGAAGCATGTAGTCTGTGTGTGAAGCGCCACGGACAATTTTCTATAGGAGTGAAAAGTGACTGAAATCAATGAAGCGTTCTTTCGCACAAATATCGAGCGGATCAAGACTCAACTAGAGGGCTATAAAGCTGACCAGCGCAACCTCTTTGCGACCCACCAATGTGGCTGGGAAGGTATTAATCCAGAGACATGGTGTGGAGACCGAAATAGCTATAAGAGGGGAGTCTTTCTGCACCGTCAGATTAACTTCTTGATGGGAAAGCTAGAGCAGTTTCGATCGATGCTGGAGCGATTCCTCAAGAGACAAGATAGTGGGCAGTGTGGAGGAACGCCTCCTGCTCAAGATGCTACAATGGCGGATGATACTGATGGACTGCCTCTCGATACGAATGGAACCAGTGATAGCTCTGGAAACAATAGTGTAGGTAGTGAGCCTCCAGCCATCCCCCTAACTCCGACTACTTCCACAGCGACGGGGACATCGGTATCTCAAGCAGATCTGTCTTGGCTTGATAAGGCTGAATGTCGGAAGTTCATCATGGATCTTCTCGGAAAGCAGAAGGGAGATACCGTGAGTGAAGAACGTCTCCAGCATGGGCTTTTAGCATTCTTGATTAAAAATCAGCACGGTGAGCAAGCGCTTGACGCATATCTCTCAGCTCGAAAGGAAGTTGCTATCTCTGGAAAACAAGACAGAGTAGAGCAGCGAACTCGTGGTGCTCTGACAGAGCTGGTGAGCTCAGGAGTGTTGACGCAGGATGAGGCTGAGAAGTTGCATGGACTTACGTTTAAAGCTGCTCAAATAGACTCACGCGCTAAAAAGCTGGGAGGAGCAAAGGGTAGTGATGCTGCAGTTGGTAAGGTCATCAAGGCTATTCATAAGGCATTCGATCACCTCTTTACCGCTCTTCATAATGCTACTCCCATCAACCCGCAATCATTTTAAATAGACGCTGAATAGAAAAGGCATATGGTTGAGTTGGAGTATTGTTACTCTGACTCAACCATCGTTGCTATCTACCACTCTACTCTGACTCATCGTAAGCTGAATCAGTGATGAGCTGAGTTCAAACTATGAAGCCGCGTCTGAAAGTTCGATGCTAGCTCTGGCTCCCTTGAGAACCATTTACGGAGCAGGTGAGGGTGGGTATTCACCCGTTGACACTTGATGCTGAGTAAGGACTTTAAAGTGCCTACCCCATGGGGTGTCATCTGTTTGCAGTAAGTCGTCTGGTGTCCCCTCAAAAATGATTCGCCCTCCTCGTTCGCCTGGACCTGGGCCGAGCTCTATGAGATGTTCCGCACGTCTTATCACATCATGATCATGTTCAATGAGAACGACACTATTCCCTTGCCTAACGAGAGAGTTAAGGAATGTTAACAGTCGGTGTACATCCTTTCGGTGTAGTCCCACGGTCGGCTCGTCTAATACGTACAGGGTGTGTCCACGTTGTGGTCGAGCGAGTTCATTGACGAGCTTCATCCGTTGAGATTCGCCACCGGAGAGTGTCGAAGAACTTTGACCCAGTGAGAGGTATCCGAGACCAAGCTCGCAGGCAGTATGAATAATCCGATGAATTTTACGATGGGCAGCAAATGCTTCTTTTGCTTCATCAAAGGTCATTTCAAGAACATCAGCGATACTGCGTCCCTGATAGCGAATTGAGAGCGCATCATCTCCATAACGTCGACCTCGACAGTGTTCGCAGGAAATGTACGCCTCAGAGAGAAAGGTCATTTCAAGTTGAATGCGACCGAGTCCTTTACACTCGGGACACCGTCCGTCACCAGAGTTGTAAGAAAAGAAGCTCGCTGTCCAACCACGGGACTTCGCTTCGATAGTAGTTGCAAAGAGTTTTCGGATCTCATCAAAGACCTTGAGATATGAAGCGGGGGTGGAGCGAGCATTTTTCCCAATTGGGGTCTGATCAACCACGAGCACGCGTTCAAACTCCTCAGAGAGAGTTAGAGATGCGTTGTCAGTATTAAAATCTAACAAGCCATTCTCGCATGCTTCCATAGCGAGTGGTAATAATCCCTCATGAATGAGTGTGCTTTTCCCTGCTCCCGAGACACCAATAATAGTGACAAGCTGATGAAGTGGAATACTGACATCGAGCGCAGAGATATTATTGATGTTACTAATCGTAAGCTTCATTTCCCCCTTGTGCTCCACTTCTTCTGATCTGGTTCCTTTATCGATATCATCATACGTCACAGTTGATAGTGTACTTGTTGGATATACGAATCGCTCACGGGGGCCTTGGAAGGTGATCTCTCCTCCCTTGCGCCCACCTTCTGGACCAACTTCGATAATATGATCGGCACACTGAATCAGAGACTCATCGTGCTCAATGAGAAGGATTGTATTTTCTCGGTCCTTTAACCTTCTAAATTCATCAAGCACTCTTTCATTGTCTTCTGGATGGAGCCCTGCACTTGGCTCGTCAAAAATATAGAGTGCACCGTTCAGAGGTGTGCCAAGCGCTGCTGCCAGTCGGAGTCGCTGTAGCTCACCACTCGAGAGTGCTTCACAGCTTCGCTCCAAGGGAAGATAATCAAGACCGATACGATTCAGTACCTCTAACCGAGTGAATATCTCTTGATGAATAGGAGTGACGACATCCCGTAGACGTTCCTCGTATGTACACTCTTCCAGAAAGGTACGGATCTCACTGGGGATAAGACGACAGAGGTCGGCGATGCTCTTCCCATGAATTCGCACATGCTGTCCAAAGTGTTTCAAGCGACTTCCGTGACATGCAGAGCAAGTGTGCTGTTTGGTCGTTCCGGTTCCGTCGCAGGTGTCGCACCGACCCCGCCTTGAGTGGAATGAGAGATCTTCAGGATCAGGACGGAAGAACCCTTGCTGGCATGTCGGACAGGCGCGCTCTCGACTAAAGACTTCCTCCGATTCCTCTGTATAGACAATAATGGTTCCTCCACTGATCGCAAAAACCTCCTCGATCGCGTCCGTAATAAATTCGTGTGGCACTCGGTATGGGTTAATATTTGCCCATACATAGTCAATATCATGTTGTTTTTGGCGAGCGAGACCCTCACTCGCCAGTCGTCCGGTCTCATGGAATTGACCATCGACACGAACCTCAAATATCTCACTTTTCAACGCTCGTCGGAAAATATCCCGATGTGCTCCCTTTTTTCCTTTGATGACTGGTGCGAGCACCTTCACATTCGCGTCACCCTTCGCACAAATAATCTCCGTAATCGTCTCTGCGGAGAGCGCTTCGACGCGCTGAGTCGGATGATCTGGGCAGTACTGTTCTCCAGCCTTGGAGTAGAGTAATCGAAGGAAATTGTATACTTCTGACATGGTACCGATCGTCGAGCGCATTCCAGGCTGAAAGGTGTGTTGATAGACACAGATAGTCGGCCTGATATTCGTAATCTCATCGATATCAGGCTTGCTTAATTCGCGGATAAATTGCCGTGCATACGGCGATAGGCAGTCGAGATATCTCCTTTGACCCTCTGCGTAGATAATATCTTTTGCAAGCGTTGACTTTCCTGAGCCAGAAACACCAGTGATGGCAACGATTGCATTATGAGGAATATCAACATCAATATTTTTCAGGTTGTGCTCACGAGCACCACGAATTGATAGTGACTGTATATCCGATGACTTTGAGGGCTGTTGAGTGGTGTTGTGTTCTGTGCCTTGAACCCGCTTTGTCGCCGCTTGTACGTATTTCTGTAGGCACGTAGCAGTATGTGAACGAGGTGATGGATTCTTCAGAAAGCTAGCAGGGGTGCCGGTACATACTACCTCACCACCGTCTATACCTGCCTCGGGACCAAGATCAATCAGAAAATCTGAACCAAGAATTAACTCCTGATTATGTTCGATACAGATAACCGTATGTCCGTATGTCGTTAAGTCTCGGAAGAGCTCTATGAGTCGTCGAACGTCATGGAGGTGGAGGCCAGTTGTTGGTTCATCAAAAATGAGTAGAGCATTTGAGGTGTTTGCCTTTTGAAGAAACGGAATGAGTTTTAGCCTTTGCGCTTCCCCTCCTGATAAGTCGCTTAAGGGATGGCCGAGACGTAGATGACCGAGCCCTAGTCGATTGAGCAGCTCCACAGTGGTTGTGATGCTTTTTTGTTCAGGAAAGATATCTGGTAACGTTGCAATAGTGCAGTTTAGCCATTCTGCTACGTTTCGTTCGTGAAATCTGACTTCTAACACTTTTGGCTGAAAACGTTGCCCTAAGCACTCCTCGCATTGAATATACACATCACTCAGGAACTGCATATCTTCTTTGAGATGACCCGCTCCCTTACATACCGGACATCTGCCTCCTTCAACGTTAAATGAGAAAGATGAACGGGTGAGTGAGCGACGCTCTGCTTCTGGGCTTGCTGCGAGCGCCGTTCGAAACGTATCCCAGACCCCGGAGTATGTCGCGATATTTGCACGAGGACTTTTTGTGAGTCCTGTTTGATCAATGAGGAGAACTTGAGAGAAGTGCTCAAAGCCAACCGCATTATCAACAGAGCCACGTTGCTCAAACATAGTCCATGCTGCTAACAAGCCCTCGGTGATGAGGGTGCTCTTCCCCGAGCCTGAGACACCGGTAATGGTGGTGAAATAACCGATCGGAAACTCAACGGATATATCTTTGAGATTTCGTGCATGAAGATTATGGAGGGCTAGAGTATTTTTCCAGTCAGTTGGAATCTTTCGTTGTGTAGGCAGCTCTTGCCGACGGGTTATTCCTTTCCAGTCTTCTCGTGGTCCGTTAAATGTCACCTCACCACCCTCTGCGCCAGCATATGGACCGAGCTCGATGATCCGATCTGCGTTATCGATACAGTCGGTATCATGCTCAACTATAAGGAGAGAATTTCCCTTCTGTTGAAGCGCTCGTACCGATTCCATTAACCGGTCGGTATCGCGAGGATGTAGTCCCACTGAAGGTTCGTCCAGGACAAAGTGCGTTGATACGAGCTCACTGCCTAATGCCGTTGTGAGGTTCACTCGTTGTGTTTCCCCTCCAGAGAGCGTACGCGAGGGGCGACCAAGGGTGAGGTACGATAAGCCTAAGTCATCGAGGTATCGAATTCGGCCGCGCAGACGAGTGAGAACCTCATGAAGATCTCTTGAATATGAGCCCTTCCGATTGAAGAGTGCTTCCACCTCTTGAATCCACGCCGAGAGTTCCTTTATCGGAGTATTCCAGATATCTGGGAGCGACCGACCACAAAGACGAAAGAGCTGGGCTTCCCTTTTAAGACGACCACCACCACACTCCTGGCAGAGAATTTGTGAGCGATAGCGAGAGAGTAGGACTCGTATGTGCATTCTATGCTTTTTGCGTTCGAGTCGTGAGAACCATGGATATACCCCGACATAGGTTTTGTCCTTGTGATGTAGCACCATGTCTTTATGAGTACTTGGAAGTTGATGCCAGGGTGTAGTGGTTGATATTTCCTTCTCCTCACAGAAGCGAAGGAGCTTTCTTTCGAGTGAGCCATCTGACGAGACCTTCCAGGGATGTATGGCACCTTCATGTATACTCAGTCCGTCATTCGGGATTACCTTTTTGTCATCTATCAGGAGTTGATAGCCAAATCCCGTACATGTTGGACAGGCTCCGATATTACTGTTTGGATCAAAGAGTGCAGCACGACGCTTGGGGATCTGAAACGGAAGAGGCTCTGCATCTCGATCCGGCAACTCATAGTCTTCAGAGAATTGTACTGTGTTGCCGTCTCGTCTGGGAAATTGGGATAATTCCTCATCCGTGCTCGTAGGGAAAATCAGACGCGCTTTCCCTCGCGAGAGTTCATAGGCTTGAGTGAGGTTCTCCTTCAGCTCCGCATCTCGAATCTTCCCGGTTTTATGACGAGAAATAGCAATGAGGAGTTGGTCACCGTGTAATGCATCCTCACTGATACGCTCGAGTTTTTCGAGGCAGTTTGACGTTTCATTAAAGTATCGGCTGTAGCCTAAGAGCGAGAGTCTACTGAGTTCAGCAGCTCTTTGTTTCTTCGAGTTTGGTAATAATATGGGGCTCGTAATGATAACTTCCTTGTCGGAGGGAACGGCACTCTCCCATTCCTTTAGAAGGGAGAATGTCTCCAGGGGGGAATATGCAATGAGGTTCTTCCCCGTATGTGGACAGCATGGCTCGGAAAGGTTTGTCCAGAGAATCTTTAGGAGGTCATTGATATTTGTAATTGAACCCACGGTGGAGCGAGAGCTCATGATGCGTGTTTTTTGTTGAATTGCTATCGCAGGACGTACGTTTTCAACCGAGAGCACATTCGGTTTTTTTAGTCGATCCAAAAACTGGCGAGTATAAGGTGAAAAGGTCTCGATGTAGCGACGCTGCCCCTCTGCATAGACAGTTGAAAAAGCGAGAGAGGACTTCCCTGACCCTGAGAGTCCAGTAACCACCGTCAGGAGATCGTGTTCAATATCAAGAGACACCTCTTTCAGATTGTTTTCTGAGGCAGATCGAATCTGTAGCGGAAGATGTTTTTTCCCCATCGAAGAGATTACCTTGAGTAATTACAATAATTGTTACGCGAGTGAGGGAGACCCTATAGCCAGTCTTCAGCTCTGTCTTCTTGCGCCACGCGGTACCAAGAGCCTCTTCGTTAGACGTTATCGAGGCGTATACTTTACACTGGGATAGTCTATCAGCTGTGCTGAGAAAGAAAAAAGTGTCTGTCGAAAAGAGTTAAAACCTGTCATAAAGGCTGTAGGTGTTCGTGAAGGCTGAGGACTCTATTAATGAGACTACCCATTCGGATAAACCTCCACCGTAATAAGGCTATTTCTGTTCGGCCGTTATTCTGGCGGGCCCAACTTCTGGGACTCTTATTCTCTCGAGAAAGCTGCTCCTGGCTGCAGCAGCTCTACTACTGTGTAGCTTGTCGAGGCACTCGTAATTTCCGCGAAATCCCTTTAAGGCTGTTTCGAAAGAGAAGCCCTTTTTTCATCTCCCGTTGCTGCCTATTAACTTATGACTCTGGAGGACTGCGTTTATGAAATTTGTAGATTACGGCTATGATCCCCAGTTGTTGTCTAATCTTCAAATTCTCTCGCGCTCAGCTCCCCCGTCTCGACCTATACACTTTCAGCCCACAGGTCCCTATGTGCTTGGTGGCGTCGCCTATCACAGTCGTCCCGAGGCAGCATGTGGATTCTTATTGTCGAAGTACATTCCGGACTATCGAGTGGTACCTGGGCTCTCGTTCCAAGTGCCCATTGGAGTTGGATCCGGCGGTGATGTTCAGACAGTTGATTTTCGAATTAATGATATTTTTGTCGAATATCATCCCCCCCGTATTCATCAACCCTCTCGACGAGCGAAGGTGGCACAGAGAGAGTCGAGAGAGATTCGTCATCTCCGAGGTCTTCTCCGGAAGAAAGGAGTATCACGGCGAGTTCGTGATATGGCATACGACCGTTTGCGGCACTGCTTGACCTCTCAATATGTGGATAATCGAATGACCTTGCTGAGTGCGAGCCCGGTGATCGAGGACTTTACGCTAATTGTTCTGACATCACCAGAAGAGCTCTATCGGGATTTGCTCTGCTATCTTCAAGTACCTCGGTTGCCGGATATCATGGAATTTATCTCTGAGTTTAAGGAATTAATGAAGCGAGTAACGGATGGGCGAGACTATTCCGAGAGGACTCAAGAGTGTTGGTAGACCGCTCGGCAGTATGGCGTAACTACGATTCAAACACCTAGAAGAAATGCATTCTCCTAAATAAGAGAACCTGATCACGATTTAGGTTACGAGCGCCTGATACGCTACAAGCTCGTGGTACATCCCATTGAGAGCAATAAGCTCTTGGTGATTACCTTTTTCTATTATTTCTCCGTGATGCAGAACATAGATTCTGTCAGCCTGCTGTACAGTTGAAAGGCGGTGCGCGATAGCAATGAGGATACACCCATGCTTTATTTTCGAGATAGCATTTTTAATGATGGCTTCACTCTCACTGTCGAGGGACGAGGTCGCCTCATCGAGAAGGAGGATGTCGGGCTTTCGTAGTAGAGCTCTTGCTATAGCAAGTCGTTGCTTCTGTCCACCGCTTAGCTGTACTCCTCTTTCTCCGACATAGGTTCGAAAGCCATCAGGAAGCGAGCGAATAAACTCTAATATGGCAACCTGTTCACAGACAGCCTCAAGCTCTTCCTGAGAAATCCCCTCTGCTCCATACTTCAGGTTGGACTCGATAGTATCTGCAAAAAGGAGTGGGTCTTGAGGAACAAGTCCTATTCGCGAGCGAGTCTCTTGAATAGGCTTGGTGGCAATATTGATATCATCATAATAGATCGCACCCTCCTGGAGTTCATAAAACCGTAGAAGGAGGTTCATGATAGTAGATTTGCCCGCACCTGATGGTCCTACGAAGGCAATGAATTCACCTTTTGCTGCTGAGAATGAGATATCGTTCAGTGCTCGAATATCAGTGCGTGTCGGATACGAAAAAGAGACATGCTTATAGGTAAGTCGCTCGATGGGAGTTGCGCTCTCATCAGTAGTGGAGATGGTGCTCTCCTCTGCTGCCATGAGTGTTTCAAATATACGCTCTGCTGCGCCGGTGGCTTGATACAGCTCCCCGATACTGCCGGCTAAGAATGCAAATGAGATGGCAACGATGGCCATCGTTGCCATCTCATTTGCATTCT
>JBMTVV010000020.1:0-12942 GCA_049451755.1 Bdellovibrionota bacterium | reverse complement strand
CTCGGAATCAAACTTCTTCCGCAGTATCTGCTCAAACTTTCAACCTCAAAGCTGTCATCCTCGACGCCTCTCCGTGCGCTAGTGCCACTCTGTGGAAACTCATCAGTTGTACGATTTCTTCATGAATACGGATGTGATGTTACTGGAGTGGATCTCGTAACGACTCCCCTTCGTGATCTCAGAGAGAACGCTTTTTCTGAGCTTTCCTTCGAGAAAGACCGGGGACCTTCGTATACCATATGGAGCGCAGAACGACTTACCTTGATAGAAGGAGACTTTTTTGATGTGTCGTTAGAGCACTCCTTCGATATTATTTATGACCGCGCCGCCCTTGTTGCTATCGCTCCTGAGCAACGGGAGCAGTATGCCTCAAAACTCCTCTCACTCCTTGCCTCCGGAGGGCTTCTCTTCCTTGAGTTTTTTGACGTGGGTACGTTTACCACCGAACAGCCACCCTTTCCTGTTGAGGGCAAGATCGTCCGGACTCTCTTTGGCAGCCTCACCGAGATCTACTTCTCAGCACACCCAAAGAAAACCGCAGAAAGCCCTTTTCAGGGCTCATCCGAGGAAGAGTTTCTTCGGTGCTGGGCTATTTTTCAGAAGGAGTAGAGAGCAAGAGACTCCTATGATCTCGTCTCTCTTTCAGCACGAACGCTCTCCCGAACAAATGCAATAACACGCTGTCCTGCTCGTGGTTGCACAGGCACATCTTGGCTAACGACAGTAAGAGACTCCCCATCAACGAGGAGTAATGGCTCAAAGAGGTCTGGGTAGTTTGCCTCGATATCGGCAAGGGAGAATTCTTCAGTGATCAAGATCGTCTTGATTTCAGCACCACTCTCTAACTCATGCAAAAAGGTATGGAACGTTCGCTCTCCACGAAATAACTGCCGTCCTCGTAGGTGTTGTGTCCGCGCTTTCGCTGCTTCACCAACCTGCACTCCGTCATACGACAACTGATACACCTCCGCTCGTCCGAAGTGCTCACTGAATCGTAATGCCGCGAGAGAATTCGCCTCATCGTTTGGCGTCATCGCAAAAAGACGCCCAATTCCGTCCAGATCAACATCCTCCACAAGGTGCTCTGAGAGAATATTCCCATAGTATACCGGCAAACCATCAAGCTTTGCTGCCGAAACATTCCCCCAGTTCGTATCAACAAGGAGGACTCGAAAGCCTGCTTTCTGTACCTGCTGAGCAAGCGAACGAGCCACCTGATGAGCACCAAGAAAAAGTACCCCCTGCGCTGCGTTCTGTTGCACCCCCAGAAAACGAGCGACCCGTCCCGCAGTAAGGCCGTACAGAAATCCGGCGCTCACAATCATAAAAAAGGTATAGGCGACGAGTGCGCTTCCTCCCTCAACGCCGGCTGACTCCAACTCAAGGCCAAAGAGAGATGCTACAGCAGCAGCAACAATTCCTCGAGGGGCAACCCAAGCGAGGAAAATTCGCTCACGCCACTTCAAACCAGAGCCCACGGTAGAGATGAAAACCGCTACAGGTCTTGCAAGAAAAACCATGATAAAGAGAAAGAGAATGCTTTCCCACTGAAGCTCTTGAATGTGACTGAGTTCGAGTCGAGCTGACAGCAGTATGAAGAGCACTCCGATGAGGAGCACTTGTAGGTTCTCCTTAAACTCCACGATGTGTCGAATCACAAGACTCGAACGGTTCGCGAGGATAATTCCCATAAGGGTCACAGCGAAAAGTCCCGCCTCGCGCTGAAACATATTCGCGAGAACAAACACAATGATAACGAGTGAGAACGAGAAGGGATTCTGGAGATAGTCCGGAATGAGGTAGCGCTGAATGAGGTAGATGAGGAAATACGCCCCGAGCGCTCCCAAAATACCACCAACAATAATCGTATTGATGACTCCACCCAAGAGGTGCATCGGAGCAGAGAGGATCTCTCCCTGAATGATAATCTCGAATACGAGCACAGCAAGAAGTGCTCCGACCGGATCAATAAGAATCCCTTCCCACTTAAGGATTGAGGCGATGTTCGACTTCGGTCGAATATCTCTAATAAGTGGGATGATAACCGTTGGACCTGAAACGGTGAGAATGGCACCGAGTAAGACTGCGAGCTGAAAGTCGAGTCCTAGAATCTGATATCCGGCCCAAGCTCCAATGAGCCATGTTGAGAGCATGCCGATACTAATGAGGCTAAAGACCACCCGTTGTAATCCAGGAATCTCCGCGAATCGAAGGCTCAAGCCCCCCTCAAAAAGAATGAGGCCTACGGAGAGAGAAACGAGCGGTGTAAGAAGATCACCAAGGAGCAAGTCAGGTTGAATAACACCGAAGATCGGTCCCGCAAACACCCCAAAGACAAGGAGCAGAATGATGGAGGGGATCCGGAACTTCCATCCCAACCACTGGGCACTAATCGCAAGAAAGAGGATTAATCCTATCGATTCAATTCCGTGTTCCGACAACGAGGCCTCCTCCATCTTGCAGCAAATTTTGCTACTGCGCCCTATTCATCCTGCTATCCGCCTCATAGTATGCCTACTGACACGAGAAACAGGAAATACTCAAAAAGGTCTGAAGAAAGTATTTTATTCTTTCCTGGGCTCAAGGTGCCAAGGAAGCACCACTCATTGCAGAGGCTCTTTTCTCTCCTCTATGTCGCCAGTATACTCGCGAGATGAAGAATTCAAGAACAACCCTTCCGGCAATAAAAGCAATCGATCCCAAAGAGCTCTCCCAACGAGAGATGTATAAACTCATGGTGAGCTCAATCATACCACGACCGATTGCACTCGTGAGTACGTGTAACAGTGAAGGGACCGGAAACCTTGCCCCGTTTAGTTTCTACAATGGCGTATCAAGCAATCCGCCGTGCCTTATGTTCTCATGTGCCGTTGGGGGAAGTGGCGCAAAGAAAGATACCCTTCGGAATATCGAAGAGACGAAAGAGTTTGTGGTAAACACAACGAATGAATGGATTATTGAGCCGGTTGTCAAAGCTGCTGCCGAGTATCCATACGGTGTAAATGAAATGAAAGAGGTCGGCCTCACGCCAGCGCCATGCCAAAGGATTCGACCCGCTCGAGTAGCAGAGGCCGCTGTAAGCTTTGAGTGCTCACTCCATACGCTCGTACCAATCGGAGACGGAGGTCCCGGATCTGCTGTCATCGTAGTTGGTGAGATTATCTACCTGCACATCCATGAAGAGTGCTATCAAGATGGGGCGATCGATTATGAAAAGCTTGCACCAGTAAGCCGCTTGGGAGGACTCTCCTATAGCAAAGGAGGTGAGTCCTTCGAACTTCGGATTCCGAAGCTCTCCTGATGAGTCGATAATAAGAGCGGCGCTTCTTACGGGTTAATCCTCAGGTAATTCGCCTTCCGGAGCCATCTTCACGACTTTTGGGAAAAACTCGCCTATCGACTCAACGAGTTCACTCTGCGCTACCATTACCTGTCGGATATCTTTGTACGCTAATGGTGCCTCGTCGAGCCCCGCATCGAGAAGGAGCACATCATGTGCCTGTGTTAGTTCCTGCAGTGCATGACGCGTTACCTGCTGCTTCGCTGCTTTCCTTGACATGACACGTCCAGCTCCGTGCGCACACGATTCGAGTGATGCTGCAATCCCCTTCCCCATAACGAGGAATCCTGGATCTACCATCGTACCTGGAATGTATCCGAGCACCCCCTTTCCTGCTGGAGTTGCGCCTTTTCGGTGCACAATAACCTCACGCCCGCCGTGTATCTCACGCCATGCAAAGTTGTGGTGGTTCTCAACCGAGAGAATGACCTCCCCACCGAAGGCCTTCGCTACATCACGGTGGATGAGAAAGTGATTCGCTGAGGCGTATCGTCCCATGAGCTCCATCGCTTGCCAGTACTCTCCGCCTTCCTCCTCACTCAGAAAGAGCCAGGCAAGATGCTGTAGTCGACGTGGCAGCCCTGTCCTCTTCTCGCGCGCAATTCGACTAAAGTGGTGGGCAATCTTTGCACCACTTCCTCGAGAGCCACTATGTGAAACGAGTGCGAGATACTCTCCAGGTGGCACACCATCTAACGAACGAGACAGTGAGAAAATCCCAAATTCCACGAAGTGATTACCAGAACCACTCGTTCCAAGTTGTCTCCAAGCAATATCTTTTAAGCTCGAGACATATTTTGAAAAACTCCACTCCTCATCCATCACTGGATGGGTCTTTGGATGAGTAAAGCGCGCCCCGATTCCAAATTTTGTATTCTTTTCAATGGCACTCTTTAACCGCTCTCTATTTCTTGAAACCTCACTCGCTGGTATATCAAATACGGAAAGCTTTACCCGACATGCAATGTCTACCCCAACGGCAAATGGGATTACGGCACCCTCAGTCGCTAACACCCCTCCGATTGGGAGCCCGTAGCCAACGTGCGCATCCGGCATGAGCGCTCCTCCACATGCGACCGGAAGGGAGCACGCATTTTTCATCTGCTGATGGGCATCATCATCAAGATTCTCCCCGCCCCATACCGCATATGGGATTTCTCGTAGTTCGTGCTTCTCTACCACGTCCCCTTGGATGAGGGCTCTTGCGAGATCTCCAAGGAGAGGATGCTCCGCATACTCATGAGGCGCTGAGATGAGGTGTTGGAGCGCAACGTGAAACGCTCGCTTATTCAGGCCAAACCGCTTCATGTTCGAAGCAGCAATTGTTGCTTGCTGGAGGGCTTGTTGCCCCTGAATACCAAGTGCTTCAAGATCTCGTCGCTTCACTCTGAGCCCTCAGGAGAGGCTTCTTCAACAGGAGATTCTGGTTCGAGAACAATTTTTTCACGCATGAGTTCTTGGATCTGTTCCCGTATCCTCAAAAAGTCCGGATCATCAGAGCCAATCGCTTCTAGTTGCTTCTGCACGCTGAGTGCTCGTGATAGATTCTCGGTCGCTACTTCATAAATATACTGTGCGCTCAATAATCGTTCATGACGAGGATTTTCCTGTAGCCCTTTCTCTAACAGAGGCAGCGCTTCCTCAAAGCGCCGCTCCTTCAATAGAATGCGGGCAAACATATCAAGCACCTCAAGGTGTAGTGGCTCATACTGCAGCGCCTCCTCAAGGGATCTCTTCGCGCGATCGTTCTCGCCGCGATGTGAATACAGCCGCGCTCGAACAAGCAGCGCATCAGCGGACGCCGGATAAAAAGAAAGTGCCCGCTCTACGGCCTCTTCTGCAATGTCAAAGTGCCCCTGATTCATCCTCAGGGTGGCGAGATTTACCGACATCTTCACGCTATTCGGAAACCGACTCGCTTGTCGTTCAATCAACGTCTCCTGATTCTGCCACACACCCTGATAGAGGATGGTCGAGCCAAGAAAGAAGAGGAATGTCGTGAGAGCAAAGATGCTCGCAGTGCGGGGGTACCGCGTTGCTATGAGGGAGAGAATCCAAGCAATTACTAGTACACCTCCAGCACTCGGGGTGTAGGCAAGCCGTTCGCCAAAGATAGTACCGATCGGAAAAATAATATTTGCCGTCGGAAGAAACGCTAGAAAAAACCAAACAAGGCTAAAGCCGGATACTGAACGAGATCTGAGAGTCGTAAAAGTAAGGAAAAGAATGATACCGAAAAGCCCTAGAGCAAGCGCGCTCACTACTCCAGAGAGACCGCTCACTGACAGTGGTGCGAAAGCCGCATAGGAGTAATCAGCACTGAGTGGATACGGAACAAGGATAAGAGCGAGGTATTTCTCAAGGAGATAGATTGCATTCGGAAGTCTTTCTTGAAACGGAAGGGAGGCAAGGGGGTTATCAATAAAGCTCACCGTCCCCTGGTGAACAAAAGAACCCGTGATGAGAAACCGCATCAATCCGAAGACAAGGAGGAGGAGCACATACCGCTTGAGCCATCCTGTGTAGGGCATCTTTTCTCCCCGATACCACATGAACAGAATCGCAAGTAGTGGGAAAACAATGCCACTCTCTTTTGAAAGTGCCGAACACACAAAGAGCATCCACGGAAGAAGACGCACCTTGGTGCTCGAGAACGTCATTATCCCGAGCATTCCAAAGAAAAATGCTAACAACTCGGCCCGCCCAACTCCGTTTGCGACGACTTCTGTGTGGAGAGGATGGGCTGCAAAAATAAGGCTGGCACACAGGGCTGTTGAAATACGGTTCTTTCCGAACGAAAGCAGAGAGCGAAATGGAATTCGAGAAAGGAGTAGATACAGGAGAGCGGTATTTGCTCCGTGCAAGATGGCGTTCACAAAGAGAAACTGAAAAGACAGAGCTTCACCTACTATCTGGGTCTGAAGCCAAAAGGAAAGAAACGTAATCGGACGGTAGAGGGAGCCGGGAAATACCGGGGTTGAGAGAATTGAGAGCCAACCATCTGGCCATCTCAGCAGAGGATTCTCAACGATGTGAATGAGGTCATCGTAAACGAACTCTCCCCACAAAAAGGCCCTTGAGAAGACACCTATCCCAAAGAGGAAAAGGATAGTGGCCGCACACAGCAAGGAAACGCCGGCACGAAATTCTCCGAAACGATTCGGCTGGCTCTTTTCCTCCTGTTGCAATTCCACAACGTCCTCTTCCCTTACAGTGCCGCTCAAACTCTCCCTTTCAACATGCGCGAATTCTTTCGCCTAAAATGCGTGTGCCGCAAGAAGGTGCGGCACACAAGTGAAATTGGGTAAGAATGTTATCTAGAAAAGAAGATGTGAACGTTAGTTCGTCCGACATCCAAGGCCTCGAGGCGTCCTCATGTCCTTACACCCCTTCTTACGCTCTCGATCTTCACATCGGCCAGGGCGAAATCCAGCAGGACAAACGTCAGGAGCTTGTGATGTGGCTGCTTCGTGTTTCGCTTTTTCTTTTTCGAGCTCCAAGCGCTCTCGCTCAAGCTCTAACTTCTGGCGTTCATATTCTAAGTCCTTGTGCTTACTTCCACCCCAACTACTACCGTAACCACCGCCGTACCGCCTCGCCACTCTGAACTCAGCACGACATCCGCGATCAACCCAGACTCCACGACTATCTATTCCCCATGTCTGCTCAGCAATGCACGGTGACTTACTGAGCTGTCGATCAAGCTCAACATTCGCATCGCGAATTCCGCTCACATTACAGTACGAACGCCTATCGTTCTTAGACTCGCAAGTAATGTATTCATCTGCCTGGACAACACCACCAGAAAGAAAGCTTACAACTCCAACAGCAAAGAGAGTCGTTCGGAGAAAAAGGTGGTAACATGCTCTGAGACGCGAACTGGACATATGGGTGACTCCTGAAAGAAAAAAATCCCAGCCCTCCCAAAAGATGGCTACGGATTCTCGCTAAGTGTGCTCACTCTATCACAGTGAAAATCTCACTATCCATAGAATCATCCCCCGACGAGGGGAGAGAGGTATGGGGCTGCCTGTAAACAGGTATCGGAGATCCGGCTATTCAATAATTTCAGGTGGTTATGAGCCTCCACTAAAGAAATCAAGAAGATAGAAAAACCCAGGCAACCTTATACTTCATCATGATAAGTATTATTTAGGGTTTATTTATCATAAATCCTGATATAATAAGGCTTATCGTCTTTATTTTTATACTAAGGGGCCAAATGACACACTCACCAGAACTCAGAAACCACCTCTCCTTTAATTACGAAGAGCTTGAAGAGCTCAATCTTGAGGCGAAAGAGCGTCAATCACGGTACACAAACGAAGACGAACTCCGGGAGCACTATCTTAAATACCTTACCGACGAAAAGCGGCTAAAGGCTGTCACCCTCTGCTTCACTGACATTGAAGGCAAGCTCCACATGCTCGACTATGACAAGAAGTTTCTGCTCCAATCCTTCGACAACCTTACCTTCGATGGCTCCTCTGTACGAGGCTTTACGCAGGTAAACGCCTCTGACTTGCGACTTACTCCCGATTGGGGCTCGTTCCGGTGGGTACCAGCAGACGTATTCTCCGCAGGGAAAGTAATCTGCTTTGGTCTCATACAAGACCGAGACGGGTCTCCATATACCAGCGATTTTCGAGGACGACTCAAGAACTACCTAGAAGAGTTACGCGCGAGTCAGGGACTCACTACGAACGTCTCGGTAGAGTGCGAAGGATTTCTCTTCCAAGGAGAAAACGCTGAGCGAAACTACACGAGCCACCAAGGTTTTGACCTTGTTTCAAAAGGTGGGTATTACAGCTCGCTGGCTACAGACACTCTTCGACTCTTCATCGATAGCTTTGCGGAATCGCAACGTGCGCTTGGATTTGAAAACGAAAAAGATCATCCGGAAGTTGCTCCGTCTCAGTTTGAGCTCAACTACAAGTACTGTGATGCACTCATCGCGGCGGATCAGGTGCAGCTCTACAAGCTCATGGCTCGACAGGTTGCAGCGCGGATGGGGTGCACAGCGAGCTTTCTACCAAAGCCGGTCGCTGGCATTAATGGAAACGGAATGCATACAAACATTTCGATCTCAAAAGACGGTACGAACCTCTTTTTCGATGAGAATGGCGAAGATGGGCTGTCTCCACTTGCATGGAACTTTGTCGATCGGCTTCTCTACAGCGCAAACGATATCTGTCTCACGCTGAACTCTAGTGTAAATGCATACCGACGACTCGACCCAAACTTCGAGGCTCCAAATCAGATCAAGTCCTCCGCGGTCGATAGAACCTCAATGGTTCGAATCCCACTTGGGAATAAGAAGTCAGCGAGAATTGAAGTTCGTACGGTGGCACCGGACTCAAACCCATATCTAGCGCTCTACACCCTCATCAAAACAGGAATGACCGGACCAGTGAACGAAGAGGAAGTACAAGAGAATCGCCGCTCACGAACACGGCTCTTACCGGGTAATATCTACGATGCGATCCGGCACTTTAAGGGAAGCAACTTCGTTGCTGAGCTCCTCGGACAGGATAACAAAGAGAAGTTCGTAGAACAGAAGCTTGCTTCAGCTCACCGATGCCCTCGAGAGCTCGGCACCCTGGTAAAAACAGAAGAAGTCCGCTTCCACCACGAGGTAACGAACCAGTACATCTGGTCACAGTTCTAGGTCAGCAAGCCGATACAGGGGCTCCCACCTCATAACGGGCGGGGGCTCCGGTTCAAACCTCACAGAAATTTCTGCGGAAGATACCATCGTGCGAGAGGAAGAGATCCCCGCATGCATGCCGGAAGAATACTGGGACACTCCGAGAGCAAAGCCTTCGGAAAGGTGCGTTCTCGCAAAAAGGCACTCAGTATGAGGTTTCTCGGCCTACTTCTTTTTTGAAGCCGTTTTTTTTGTGGCGGCTTTCTTTTTCGTAGTAGTTTTTTTCGTAGCCGTTTTCTTGGAAGTCGTTGTTTTCTTCTTCGTGGCAGTTTTCTGTGTAGTTGCTTTCTTTTTCGCGGTCTTCTTTTTTGCCGCTGCCTTCTTTTTGCCTCCGCCAGCACCAACTTTTGCAGCTCTTGCGGTCAGTAATTCAACGGCTTCATCTATTGTCAGCGCTTCCGGATCTGCCCCTCGAGGAAGTGAGGCATTCAGCTCACCATCTGTTACGTATGGCCCGTATCGGCCGCTCTTAATTGTTAGCTCCTTATCGGTGACAGGGTGCTTCCCTACAACCTTCAGATTCTTCGGCTGAGAGGCCCTTCCTCTCCGCTTCGGCTCTCGCAGCAAGGTTATGGCTTGCTCTAGGGTAATCTCTAGCACTGGAATATCATCTGTTGGAATAGAACGCGTCTCACTTCCCGCTTTTACATAAGGTCCATACCGACCGTTCGCAACCGTGATTTCTTCTCCGTTATCTGGAAACGTACCAATCGTCTTTGGAAGGGTAAGCAGCTTTACCGCGGTCTCAAGCGTCACGTCCTCTGGCGCCATTCCAGGAAGAAGCGAGGCCATCTTTGGTTTATCTCCTCCTTCCTCTTGCTCTCCGAGCTGAATGTACGGTCCGAATCGTCCAGACTTCAGGTAGATTGGAAGCCCTGTGTCCGGATCATCACCAAGTGACTGAGGCCCCTTTGCAGCCACCTCTAAGAGCTCAACCGCATGAGCAAGATCCATCTCATCAGGAGCAGAGTCATCTGGTACGCTCGCTCTTGTTTCTCCGTCGCTTAAGAAGGGACCATACCGTCCGATACGAACTTCTACCGTTCTCCCATCGGTGGTTTCTCCGATTTTAATGCCACAAACAACTCTCGGATCAATCTGCTCTTCCCCTCGCTCTACAAGGGTTTTGAGGCCTGGATGTCCATTGCCGAGATAAAATCGATTGAGGTATTCTTGGTTATCTTTCTCTCCCCGCGCAATCGCATCGAGATCGTCCTCAAGAGTAGCAGTAAAGGAATAATCCATGAGCTGCGAGAAGTGCCCCTCTAAAAGCCCGGTCACAGCAGATGCGAGAAAGGTCGGCACAAGTGCAGGTCCTTTCTTAAAAGCATAACTCCGATTAAGCACTACTCCGACAATACTCGCCCATGTGCTTGGTCGTCCAATTCCGAGTCGCTCAAGTTCTCGAATCAAGCTCCCTTCAGTGTATCGCGCTGGGGCTTGCGTCTCATGACCAAGTGCATTGAGATCTTGAACGGTAAGCTCATCACCGACAACGAGGGGGGGGAGTATCTTTTCTCGATCAGCGAGATCTGCTTCCGGATCATCGCTCCCCTCAACGTATGCTCGTAAGAATCCGGGGAACTGAATAGTTTTTCCTGAAGCACGGAAGAGTGCTTTCTCGAGCCCGATTTCGACCGAAACACGAGTACCAGTGGCATCTTTCATCTGACACGCCAACATCCGCTTCCAGATGAGCTCGTACAACTTCCCAGCTTCTGGTCCTAGCTTCTTGCGGACATCTTCAACTGAGGCGAATACTTCTCCTGCTGGTCGAATGGCCTCGTGAGCTTCTTGGGCATTCTTGACTTTTGTCTGATATGACCGCGGAGCATCTGGGAGGTATTCTGCTCCAAAGTCTTTTGCGATCAGATCTCTTGCAATGGCAACCCCTTCCGCCGCTAGGCTTGTTGAGTCGGTACGCATATAGGTGATGTAACCGTTTTCATACAAGCTTTGCGCCACAGACATGGTGTGCCGAGCTGGAAATCGGAGCTTGCGACTCGCTTCTTGTTGAAGAGTGCTTGTTGTAAATGGCGGATACGGTTTTTGTGTGAAGGGCTTCTCTTCAACTGAACGCACAACAGGAGTCTCTGTTCTTAGCGACTCTCGAAGAGCAGTTGCTTCTGCTTCAGAGAGGAGAACCACTTCTTTCAGACCGTCTTTCAACTTCCCCGTCGTTGGCTCGAAATCTTTCCCGCTCGCGACCCGCTTACCATTGTAGCTGGCGATCTCTGATTCAAAGCTCTCACTCTTGCCCTTAGAGAACGTTGCTGTCAGATCCCAGTACGAAGCAGACACGAAAGCCTGTCGTGCCCTTTCACGCTCAACGAGGAGTCGCATGGCAACGCTCTGGACACGGCCAGCACTGAGACGGGGCGCCATTTTCTTCCACAGGAGGGGACTGACCGAGTACCCGTAAAGCCGGTCAATAATACGACGTGTCTCTTGAGCTTTAATGAGGTTTTCGTCGATATCTCGTGCATTCTCAAGTGAGTGCTTGATGGCTGATTTTGTAATTTCGTGGAATACGAGTCTTTTTACTGGAATCTTCGGTTTTAACACCTCAAGGAGGTGCCAGCTGATGGATTCTCCCTCACGGTCTTCATCGGTTGCGAGTAGGATTTCATTTGCTTCCTTCATGAGCTTCTTGAGCTCTTGGACCCGCTTCTTTTTCTCATCAGGGATAATATAGAGAGGCTCAAAATCCTTTTCGACATTAATGCCGAGCCGAGACCACTTCTCCTTCTTCACGTTCTCAGGAATTTCAGCGGCACTATTTGGCAAATCTCTGACATGTCCATAGGAGGCAGTCACGATAAACTCCTTCCCAAGGAACTTCTCGATTGTCTTCGCCTTAGTAGGAGACTCTACGATAACGAGTGTTTTTGCCATTAAAACGCCATTCTATTTTTATGCAGTTCTGCTGGGTTCATGAAGACACACTTATGAGAAGCTGGCAAGGAGTTCGCGCCAAAAGAGTGTTTCAGATCACCTTCTATCTCCTCCAGCCCATCCGCTAACTCCCCTAGCCTAAGGCTGAGCCCTAGAGGCTGACACCCCGAGGCTTAGCCCTCGCTCACTTGCGAGGGCCCCCCAAAAGGTACTAGTTATAGGTCTCACCTTAGAACAATGGTGTATTTTAAGTGGGGCCAGCGGGTCACCCCACAATTCATGAGGGAAAAGTCTATCTTTGAGCCAAAGAAACCAGATCTATCTGCACCTGCACTGAGCAACTCTACGTTTTCCTTGTCTAGCGGCTACGCTGAGAGCTCTCTGTGGCTCACTCCCGCCGAGCGTCTTGAACGAGATGTGAACCAGGTGCGGGCGCTTGAGCGCACCTTGCAGCAACGAGCAGCGCTTCGATCTGACCGCCTACTCTGTATAGTATCTTGCTCAACAAAAGATGATGCCTACCTTGCAGGGTCTCTTCCCGCTCTCATTGAACAAGTTCACACACTCGGGAAACAGGTAGATATTCTTGTTGGACTGAATAATGGGGCACTTGCACCTCGAACAAATCACGTAATAAGAGGATATAGTAACGTCACGGTCGAACAGACGTACTGCACCCCAAAACAAGGAGCGGATATTCCTGCAGAGGTGCGAGCAATTCGGGAACCAGAACGCAAATTTTTCATTCGAGATATTCAAGCTCCTGACAACCATCGTGTCATTTTCGTACATCAACGGCAGAGTCGATTTAATCGTGGAAAGATTCGGATGCTTCAAGATCTCTACACTCTTTGCTCTGAGAGTGCTCAAGCAGAGGTTTGGAGGGTCCCGTCGCAACTTCTCACCATTGATGCTGAAACTCACTTTATGGGGAAAGAGATCGGAACCCGAACCGGGGTACTCGCTCAATTAGTAGAAGAGAAGTCCAACAAAGATCTCC
>JBMTVV010000019.1:0-13316 GCA_049451755.1 Bdellovibrionota bacterium | reverse complement strand
AAAACGTCAAGAATGCGCTCATTGTGCCAGAGGGGGCTAAAGGAGGCTTCGTTGTGAAGAATCTTCCTTCATCGCCGAATGATCAACGAATTGCAGTCGAGTCAGCTTATAAAGACTTCATTCGGGCACTCCTCTCAGTTACCGATAATAGAGAAGGCGACCGCGTTCTTCCCCCAAAGGACGTCATTCATTATGACGGAGAGGACCCATATCTCGTCGTCGCTGCTGACAAAGGGACTGCCACCTTCAGTGATCTCGCCAATCGTATCGCAATTGACGAATTTAACTTCTGGCTTGGCGATGCTTTCGCATCCGGGGGTAGTGACGGCTATGATCATAAACTGTATGGGATTACGGCACGTGGTGCGTGGGAGTCGGTAAAACGACACTTTTCGAATCTCGGTATTCGCCATTCGGTTGAGCCATTCACGGTGGTCGGGATTGGAGATATGTCTGGCGATGTATTCGGGAATGGACTGATTGAGAGTGATAACATCAAACTCATCGCGGCCTTCAATCATATCCATATCTTTCTCGATCCAAATCCTGATCCAAAACGTTCTCACCAAGAACGCAAACGGCTTTTTGACTTGCCTCGTTCCGCTTGGACTGATTACGACTCGACACTCCTCAGCAATGGAGGAGGCATCTTTCAAAGAGATGATCGTGAAATACCGATTTCTCCTGAAGTACGAGCGGCACTCGCCCTTCCTTCTGATTGTCCAGAGATAATAGACGGCGAACTACTCATCTCTTTCATCCTGAAAGCACCGGTAGATCTCTTATGGAATGGTGGCATCGGAACCTATGTCAAGGCGAAACACGAATCTCACGCTGATGTGAATGATAGAGCAAATGATGCTGTTCGTGTGAACGCGCAAGAGGTTTCCGCTCGCGTTATTGGCGAGGGAGGGAACCTCGGATTCACTCAACAAGCTCGAATAGAACTTGCGCGACGTGGTGGTTCGATTTTCACAGATGCCATAGATAACTCGGGTGGGGTTGATCTTTCAGACCACGAAGTTAACCTCAAGATACTCTTCCAGAAGATTCTTTCTGATGGGCGGATGCAGCTATCACAGCGCAACCAACTCTTGAAAGATATCTCGGGTAGAGTAGTGGATGAGGTACTGAGACATAACTACAATCACTCTCTCATCCTCACGCTTGCGGTACAACGGTCACAAAGGAGCATAGATTACTTCCGTAGCCTGCTTCGGGACATGGTAGCACGCGGTTTCATAAATCGACGCATTGACAATCTTCCAGAAGACGAAGAACTGGTAGAGCGCGCCCGAAGGAAAGAGGGACTCACCGCCCCTGAACTTGCCGTCTGTATCGCGACGGTCAAACGATGGGTGAAGTCTGAGTTACAGCGCTCTCGGCTTCCAGAGGACCCACTTCTGGAAAGCTACCTGCTCGACTACTTTCCTGAGGAGATTCGTCATGCATATCGAGAGGATATCCTCTCGCATCCACTTGCAAAAAATATCATCTGTACACAAGTGATCAATGAGCTTGTCGACTCAGTTGGAATTACTTTTGTCCACCGCATGTGTCAAACATTTACAACGAATGCCGTAGACGTCATGAAGGCAACGCTGGCAGCGGAGTCTATTTTAAGACTACGACCCATTCGACTCGAACTTAAAGCCATTGAGGCAGTACATCCTGACTTAGAGATCACTCCTCTACTGGAGGAGATACTTGGTGCTCTTCGCGAGCTTACCATGTGGATGATTAGCTATCATCCGCATGCAACTCTTGAGGAAATCGTCACCATGTACCAGGAGGGATTCCATAGTATCGTGAATAGTGACTTGGCATTTTTCAGTGAGGAACAAAAACGAACAATCAAAGAGCGTAGAGCGTACTATCACGGACTCGGCCTTTCTGAGTTTGCGAGCCGAATGTTCTCAATGATACCGGAACATTTATTTCTGTTAGAAGTATTATGGATAGCTCGTCAACTTGAACGTGAGACGGAACAAGTCTTTCCCCCATTCTTGGCCGTATCCGAGATCGTTTCTCTGAAGGAAATCCTTGAGCTTGGTAGCAATATTCAGACAAAGACAAAGTGGGAGTATGAACTTGTAATGGGCTCTCTAAAAGATTGTCGTCGAGCCATCTCTCTCGTCACAGCCGAGCTACTAAAAGAGCAAATCGATACTCCTAAACGTGTACAGGAGCTACTCGAGCAAAACTCTGCAGTACGACTGGTCGTTGAAATGGTGCAGGAGTTGCAGGAGGTCAATCCGGGGACCATCCAACTTGCAGTCCTCTCACGCCATCTACTGGACTTACCGAGACATCTCATCCCTGAGCTGTAAAGAAGAGCATTCGATAACCAGGTCTGTTCTTGGACCTATTCCTAGGTACGAGGTAAGCGGAGCGCTCCCCGCTCCGCTTACCTGTGTGACATAGAATCGGACAATTGCTTTCATCGGCGGAAATTGAGTAACATTTCATTGGCAAGAGAATAAAGGAAGTAAGACATGTCACACCTTACCTACCGGGAATCCGGCGTTGATATCGACAAAGCGGATCTCTTGAAATCAAAACTGAAAAATACGCTCAAAACAGATCAGATACGCGTCTTAAATAGCGTTGGGGCTTTCTCTTCCCTATACGACCTTGGAAATCTTGAAGGTATAACACATCCTGTTCTCTGCCTAAAAATGGAGGAACCAGGAACAAAACAACTACTGGCAGCCCAACACGGTCGACTCGCTACTGTCGGGAGGGATCTTGTAAACCATCTGATCAACGATACCATTATGAATGGTGGTCGCCCCCTTGCCCTACTTGATACCGTGGTATGTGGAGCTCTCGAGAATGACGTCGTACAGGACCTTGTTGCTGAAATGGCTAGGGCCTGTAATGAGGAAGGGTGCACCCTAGTCGGTGGGGAGACCTCGGAACAGCCTCGGGTGCTTGAGTCTGGTAGATACATCCTCAGCGCCGCCTGCATTGGTATAGTTGACAAGTCACACATTATCGATGGCACTAACATAGGGGTGGGCGATTCGATATTTGCGGTGGCTGCCAATGGAATACACACGAATGGCTATACCCTCGTACGTACCCTCCTTGAAAAAGACCCTCAGCTGGCTGCGACCTCCATCGAAGGACGCTCCCTACTAGACATCGTTCTTACGCCACATCTATGTTACAACACTCCACTACAAGAAATCTTTCAATCAATCCGCCCTCATGGTCTCGCTCACATAACTGGAGGTGGTATCGTAGACAACACGAAAAGAATTCTTCCACAATCACTCGATGCCGTTATTGACCTATCTCAGGTAGAAGTATTGGAGGTGTTCCGCGTACTACGGCGAGCAGGAAATATTCCTCAGGGAGACATGCTGCGCACCTTCAACTGTGGTGTAGGGATGGTATTTATCGGTGAGCATTCATCCTGCGTTGAAAGCGCAAATATCTTCAAACAGCATGGAATGAAAGCATATAAAATCGGAGAAGTTACTGAAGGTACGGGGACTTGTCGTACTATCAATTCACTATCCTCCTAAGTCCGCTCAGCTACACAGTGTACACACTATTACTAAATACGATCACTGTGACTAAATACAAACACCATTACTAGATACAAACACTATTACTAGATACAAACACTATTACTAGATACAAACACTGTGACTCATTTCACCCTGCGGTGATTGTTACTCCACCCTCGTTATTCAGGGGACCAGTATCTTTGATAATTGGCACCAGCTGAGGAAGGCTTTGCATCCGGTGGTTCGATACGAACCCTCAATGGCAGTGGAAAATCAACACCTGATATGATTGCCTCTCCTGGACCTAAGCTTGGAATGAAGCGCAAGGAGGACTCATCGACCTCGCTTGATGCTCGTTCTATGACTGCGCGATCGCTATCATTAATTAATCGATGGACGATAAGGGTGCCCATCTGACTTAAGATATCGTCGGGGATATCGCGGGGGCGCTGGGTTGCCATACAGAGATTGATAGAATACTTCCTACCCTCCTTTGCGATGAGATCAAACATATTGAGTCGCACCTCTCTGTTTTGCTCATCCCTACCAGAAAATAATTGATGAGCCTCATCGAGCACCATCAAGAAAGGTTGCTTCTGAAAACACCCTGCCTGACCAAGATCAAAAATATGCCTCGCAAGGGCATTAGCAATAATCCGACGGACACCGTAGCCGGAAGATAGATTACTCATATCGATTCTTAGCACACGATATTCATCACCTCGAATAAAGTCATGGAGCTTCTCAAAAATAGACGGCAGCCGTTTTGGCTTCAGAATAGGCCCCATAAATGGGGCTTCGAGCATATCAAGGATCCGACTTATGAGAGGCATGCAATTTCCGAGATCAACCGCATTCGTCCCACCCCAGATATCAGGCTCCGAACTACTGCGTTGCTGTTCAACACACTCATTCTCAAGCTGCTGGGGCAACATGTGGATATCAAATGAAGCAAATGGAGAGTCAACCTCTTTTCGATACTTACTGAGAGCTCGCTCAAAGGGCACTTTTGATTTATGAGCCTTAATAATTAATCCATCGACGCCGACCGAACGCGTGAGCGCTACAAGCTTTAGAGATTTGATTGCAGCCCTCAACTTCGGTGCTTGAGATGCTCCCGTTGGACAAAACATGGCAAAGAGATCTTGCTCATTCAGATGATAATAAGGCACGACACTCTGTTCCGAATGTTTACTTACCCGAGCATCTTTTCCAAAATGAAGATGCATCACCTGTCCATCAAGGGCGCCATATTCTCCCGTCGCATCAAAGAGAAGAACTTTTGACCGATATCGCGTTGATTCTTCTACAATACGTGCAAGTGTCCAACTCTTTCCACCTCCGGTAGCTCCCAATATGGCACAGTGACGACCGAATAGTCTCTCAGGTGATACGTGCACAGGGGTCTTAACCACATTCATAAGGTGGGCAAGGTGAAAACGAACATCACTCGGCGATGACGATCTTCCTCCCTCATTACCAGAAATTACAAAGTTCACAATTTCCTGGGTTGGCAGAAATACGGGATCACCTAATTGAGCTGGCTGAACTACTCCCGGCAAAACCCTCATCTCACTGAGAGCAACTGAGGTAAACAGATTGACTATGAGATCAAAATGGCCCTCTCCTGTCTCAGGAAGCCTTATCTGAACGACTTGTCCCATAGTTGCATAGGCAAGCCTTCCAAGAACAACATAGTCGCCTATATTGACCAATGTCGTAGCATCAATTTTCGAAGTATCACTACTGCCTTGAACGCTTCGAACGGTAATACGAGATGGAGCTACCTGCACGACTGTTCCAAGGCGCTTTGAAATATCGAAGGGGAGTATATTTGCCCCCATCATGACAATGCCTGAGGAGTTCTTTTTCATAAGCATTGTATCTTCATATTTCTTCAGTGCTTCGATTCATCTCTAGAACCATCGGATAGCAAACACGTTCTACTAAATGATATTGAGCGTTATCGAGAGGATATTCTCCTCATAATCACGCCGAAGCTCATCCTCAAACATGCCGAGCTGACTTTGAATATACGAAATTTCACCACTGATGAAGGCAAAACCTAGCACGGTCCGTTGTACCTTAGATTGGTAATCAATCTCGGAACCAGAGAAACTATATCTTTTTATCCCTCTTTGTAGAATCTTTTTAACAATACTACGCTTTTCCTTGAGCGAATGTGCTTGCGGAAGATGCAGATCGGCAAATAGTACTCCTACGTGGCCATGAAACATCTCTTGAATGCCGTTCATCTCAACGTCGTCCTCGTGTCCGTAACTACGCTTCATTAGTTTAGTAATGAAGCGCTCATGTATCGAGCGATGGTAACACTGAACAAAATCCCTTCACACTGATCTCCTTTTATACACTCATCATATTCGATTTCATACAATAAGGTCCTCTTTACAATATGTTACCTCCTGGCATAACTATTGTAGAGGATATTGGACCGTGCCTGACGGAAACAACCTGGAGCGGCAAAGGAATGAGGCTGAAGTAAGGTGAAACATGTGAGAGATAGCAATCCAATGTCTCCCCCTGGAGAAGATACCCCAACTCGCAACGTGAATCAGCTCACAGGATAGTCAGCCCTCTCTAGCGACATCTGAGCCCCTGACCACCCGAGTACACTCGCTGTACTCGGGTTTTTCTCCCCATCTCACCGAATCATTCGAGGTCATTGTGCAGGTTACGTATTACCGAAATAGCAACTCAGCTAGCTAGATTTAGGAATCTAGTGGCACCAAGGAAGTTGTGATTTGAGCTCTTCGAGCAACTGATCGAGAGATATTGCCGCCGGAATGAAGACAACACCCGAGCCTGATTGAGCCGCAAGCTGCTTTGCAAATTGCTCAAGTCGTGTCATTTCAACAAAGCTATCTTTCTCATAAATTTCATACCTACCGACTGATGGGATGCCATCATCACCACCAACGATAGTAAGCTCTGATATGTTATGGTCACTACTAAACCGAGTAATTGGGTCGAGCGCTTCTAAGTCATACTCTCTTACTTCAACACCTCGGATAGAGCTCTGATTTTGCACCTCATCTTCGAGCGCCTTTGCGTCAAAGCCCTTTGCTTCAAAAAACGGAAACCTCACTGACCTCTTAGTGTCTGAATTCTCAGGCTTTTCAGGATCCTGTTCTAAAGAACGCAGCGATAAGGAATCTTTGGTGCATGCCCCCTGCTCGTGACCTGGTAGGAGTGAAATCTCTTCAAAAATATCAGGTGAAGAGCCTACCAAAATAAGGTCGTGTCCATTAATAGTGACTACGAGTGGCCTTTCCCCACAGTGTGGTACATAACACCTATCCATACTTTCTATGTAAGTCGAGCTATCAAAAACTTCAAGTATGTAGATAATTTTTCCTAATCTCTTTTCTTCGCCAAAAGCATGGGATTTTATCTCTGAAGGGCAAACCAGATACTTTTTCCTAATGAGAAACGGGTATAAGCTTGAAATGCCTATGAATTTTTTTGAACATCAAGATAACGCTCACAGGAAAACGCGTTCGCTCATCGGAATTTTTATTCTTACCGTAATCCTTATCATTGGCGTTATATACGGGATGATAATTTTCGTCCTCGGTCTTTCAGGGGAGTCACTACCGCTTTTTCAGCCAACACTTCTCCTTATCGTCGCTGGTATTGTGTCTTCCATAGTAGGATTTGGCAGCTTCTTCAAAATTGCAACGTTACGTTCTGGAGGTTCCGCAGTTGCTGAAGCGCTTGGCGGAAAACTGATTCCAGTTCAGAGCGAAGACCCTCAGCTGCGAACACTCTTAAATGTCGTGGAAGAAATGGCGATTGCTTCAGGTGTCTCGGTACCTGCTGTCTATCTCGTGGAGGAAGACTCCATAAATGCTTTTGCTGCCGGCTATACTCCTGACTCTGCTGTAATCGGAATAACTCAAGGTGCAGTTGCACAGCTGTCACGAGATGAACTCCAAGGTGTTATTGCACATGAATTTAGTCATATCTTAAATGGCGATATGCGTCTCAATATTCGACTTATTGGTGTGCTTCACGGACTCTTTATCCTATCTCTTATTGGTCGACATTTTCTTGCTTCAGCAGGACGTCAAAGACGCTACTCTTCCTCCCGTAAGAATTCAGATGCAGCACTTCCCTTTGTTGCTGGTCTCACTCTCATAACAGCTGGATGGTTGGGAGTACTCGGAGGTCGACTCATTAAGGCAGCGATCAGCCGACAGAGAGAATTTCTTGCTGATGCCTCTGCTGTTCAATTCACTCGGAATCCTCATGGCATTGCAAATGCCCTTAGAAAAATTGGAGTAGCCGTTGACGGCTCTAAAATCCGGAATCCAGAGGCTGAGGCGTTTAGCCACTTATTCTTCGCCTCAGGACTATCGAAAAATTGGATACAACTATTTGCTACCCATCCACCACTCAGCGAGCGAATTGAACGACTCGACCCATCTGGATCCTTCACGCCAGCTCAATCGAGTACAGCTCAATCACTCGCTGAACAGAAAAACGGTTTGGCTATAGTACAGCTGGCGTCACCTGACACGGGAATTGACTCTTCCGAGGAGTGGACAACCACAATTGGCACGATGCTTCCAAGCCACTTGCAGCGATCACAAGAATTCTTGGAGAGAACACCTCAATGGCTTCTCGATTTAGCTCATCGAGAAAGCGGTGCTCAAGCACTTGTTATCTATTGTCTCGTTCTTCACCGAGATTCGGGTATACGCTCTCTTCTAGAGGAACTGCAGAACGATCCACACATAGGAGAGGACCTCCTACACCTCCAGGACCTACTCGCACAACAACCAACACTATTCGACGATAGCGTTATCCCCCTACTTGAAATTGCTGCTGGAACCATTGCGGCAATAGATGGCGGCGCTAAGGAGTCTTTTCTGGCAACTGTACGCGAACTTATCGCAACTGATTCGCGTATTACGCTCTTTGAGTACATGCTTCATAGAATGTTCATTATGCAGATGAGCCAACCCGCATCACGTACTCCACAGAGTTCGAAAGAAGCTGCACAACAGGCTATATATTCCCTTCTGTCACTCGTGGCTCTGCATAGCTCACAGCGTGAGAAAGAGCGTGCTTATGCAAAGGCAAGAACGAGATACTTTCCACAACTCCCAGCTATCATTCTGCGGACAGATACCGATGCTCTTACATCTCTTGATTCCGCTCTTACCACACTCGAAGGTCGACCACCTCTTGAGAAAGAACGTATCCTTTCCGCAGTAGAACTGATCATTCGAGATGATTCCATAGTAACACAAAAGGAGGTTGAACTATTTAGATCGGTAGGTGCTGCCCTAGGGTGTCCAGTCCCCTACCTGTCCTACTCTTTCGCCTCATCTCTACAGGAGGGCAGAGGAAGTCAATAAATAGAGTACGGCTAGATGTTGCCGAGATCAGTCGATATCACTGCTTAGATCTGAGGACTCAGCAGCAGAAGATATGCAATTTGCACCAATCCAATCAGGAATCCAAGTATGGCACCTACAACCTCTATAAAACGAAACTCTCGCTTCATAATTGCGAAGAGAATCTCTTCCAACTTATCCGAAGAGAAGTTCATTACTTTTTCTTCTACAATCTGATGCACATCTAGGTCTGATTCTACAGAAGCAGAAAGCTTCTTCGTAATTTCCTTGAGAAAAACCTTCAATTCTCCAACAAATGTCTGCTTCACGGTCTGTATGAGGTCATCATTCAAAACAAAAGCAATCATCGGGATAACCTGCGGAAGCCGATTCCGGATAACATGCTCTATGTGATCACTAACGAGCCCTAACATCTCATCTGACTGCGCTGCCTCTTGGATATGAGAAACAACTTCGTCTACTGAAAATAGCTCCTGAGATACTATCTTGCCCAATTTCTCAGCAAGAGCGCGTTGGCGTTTCGGGAATACTCCTTGTATTTGAATGAAGAGTAGACGCTTTGGGGTCCGTGGATGAAATAACATTTTTACCGCAACGTAGTTGGTAATCCAACCGATGAGAGCTCCCACCAACGGAAGTACAAGCAGGGGAAGCACATCTTGTGGCACAGAGACAACCTCAATATACGGTATGTTTTCCATCATAGGAGTACGCTACACATCTCACCTACGTCTTTCAAGATCTCGCACCGATATCTCATGGACCCACCAATGTAACTCGTATTCTTTTGGTGACTCCTCGTACCTATAGAATGATAAGGAAGTGCCCGACTGGCTTACATATTCGACCTGAGAGGACACACTATATCGATGCTCTCAAATCAGTCTGATGTGGGCTTTTTAGACAACGTGTGACCTCTATCAGAGAAGGAACTATTCCGATGCATATACTAGGAGTGCTGGATCAGCTAACGAGTGAATGGCGTGGGTGGGGATAGAACTTCGCTGACCTGAACTATTACTTAGTATGTCTCACTACGTCCTTCGTGCCGGTCTCTACTTTCAAGGAATCTTTAACCAATAGTGCAGGAGGCATATGGATATTACAGTGGCACTTATCGATGACGAGGCTTGCTTCCGACAGAAGCTTAAGAGTCGCCTTCACCTGCTCTTCGCAAGTATAACAGCTCACGAATTTTCAAATCTTAAAGAGACTATATCAGAGGGCCACTGCATCAGCACTGCGCCTCCCAACCTCGTGTTTATAAGCGAATCGTGCATCAACGGAGATATGTCTGATTTTTTGAAATGGCTTGGACAGCGACTAATACCTATTATTGTAACAGAGGGCAGCCGGGGTGAGGCCCCATCTCTCCGTAGTCAGTCAGCTGACTATACCTCATCAGGAGACCAAGCATACATGATGCATCGAGAGGATATCCGGTCTCCTCTCTTTAAACCTTTCGTGCAACATCTCATCGAAGAAAATATTAGGATTCAGCATCATGGAAAGGAAGCAACACGAGAACGCATAAAGGAGCATATTGGCACTCTGCAGCACGAAATAAATAATCCACTCGAAGTACTCTTTGGCACTGCTTATTTATTTCAGCATAGCGAGGTCAGTCGTGATGAAAGAAGACTCGCAGCCCAACGTATAGAAGAGAGTGGGAGGAAAATAAAAATGGCTTTGGACACGATTTGTGTTGCGCTAGAGACAGGCATTCAGCCTCCCCAAAACTTTTCTATTCAAAACACTGGGTTGGCAAACTCAGCGACGGTAGATCGTAAGGCAGAAAATATGCTTTCCCTTTTCGATGTATCGTAAACTGAACGGTGTTGGTCAGCAGCGCGGCACGCCTACCTCTTTGAGTGCGCATCAACACGCGCTATGAGCGCGAGTCAACCCGGCTAGAGCAGGACGACTCCGTCAGAACAGTATCCTCGCTAATCGAATCAGCTGTTCATGATGCTGTATCTGAGATGACCTATCAGTTCAAATACGGCATCAGACCGAGGCTTTGCGCTCTCTTGATTGCCTTTGCCACCTTTCTCTGACTGTATGCAGAAAGACCCGTCATTCTACGGGAAAGAATCTTGCCTCGCTCGCTGACGAACTTATTAAGTAGCGCGATATCACGGTAGTCCACTGTCTTCGTCGGATCTTCCATGAAGGGATCTAATCTCTTCTTTCTTCTGAAAAGTTGCATACGCTGGATGGGCGGGAGGAATTCTCGCTTTCTCTCTACTGCACCAGCCGGAGATGAGGGTCGCACTGGCGCTCCACCACCACCCTTCCCTCTATCCTCACAAACTCGGATGGGGCGTCCATTGATTTCGCGCTCGTTCAATTGTTCGGTAGCGCGTTGAGCTGCATCCTCAGACGACATTTCAACAAAGGCGAACCCTTTAGAACGCCCAGTCTCACGCTCAACAGCAAGAGTAAGGCCTATCGGCTCTTCAATTTCCTTGAAGGCGGCGAGGAGCTGCTCCTCTGTTACACTGAAATCTAGGTTACTGACGAATAGTTTTTTCTTCATGCTATCTCGGTAATTCAAAATACTCTTGCGATTAATTTCTCTTTTTCTTCCGTGACACCTTCACTCCCAAGCTCCCTCATCAGCCAACAGAATCAAAGCCTACATCTTAGCGAGCCTGCTTTCTGGCGAAGTCACAACATCCACGTTGCAACAGAGAGCGCGCGCATATCATCGACCTACACCATCTATGACTTACGCCGTGTATGAATTTTTCACGCTTACAGACGACCAGCACGATCCCCTTTCGGAGCTACCTTTGAAGGCAGCCAATGCTGAGAACATCCAAACGTCAGTAATTTAGAGGTGTTAGTTAGGAAAGTCAAACATCCGCGGCGGAAAGTCTCTCACCGGTAGCACTCTCTCCTGCTCAATAACGAGCTTCACGAGTCTATGTCTCTGTTATCAGCATACATTTGTGCCGGATCTTCCCAGCAACCGACTCGAGCGAAAGAAACTAGATTAATTAGAGTCGCTGTTCTACTGAACAGAACAGAACCACACTTATCGGTCTTTTATTGGTCAATATACTTAAAAAAAACAACTTTTTTGCTCCTACTCTTTGATTTCTATTGACCCCTCAAAATCTACCGTTTATTAGCTTTAGGTGTATTAAACTAATGGTTTATTTCCTTAGTTATTACAGTAGCTTTTATGTACATGTCGGTTATTGCTTATATAACAAGCCGACAATACAGGATTTTTTGAAAGGAAGCATCATATGAGCAATTCCAATGCGTTAAACCGGTTTTTGACTGATTCAGACGAGGAAGAAGGAGAAAACCAATCCCCCGTAAAGCCTGAACGGAACCTTCTTGCTGCCGTTCTTGCACGGGCCATATGCGACGCTTTCGGAACCGCTCATTGTGAAAGACACGTGGTGAGGAGCGCTCGCCAGTGGCTATTCGGAAAGCTTGCCCCCAAAGAGCCCTTCAGTTTTGCCTGGGTTGCTCTTCATCTTGACCTTGACCCGAATTCACTACAACACACCTTACGTACCTATGAAGATGCTCCTGATGAAATTCAAGAACGTTTAACGCTGCTCAGATAGATTCCATTGGCTGAGCATTTTGGCGGCTAAATATATTGGGGGCTAACTGTATTGGTGCCTAGGTATATTGGCTGTCCATATTCGTGTCTTTGAACGCACTTACTGCTAAAGCGTCACCGCTCGAAGAGGCGCTTCCACAGCAGATTCTGTATGTTCGCTCCTCAATACATAGTGGTGTCGCTATTATCGCTATCTCTGCCGCAACGTGCTCTGCTATACCAACTTTAGTTGCAGCCAATTTTACGGCGAGCAAATCGCCAGAATAAAGAGATCTTATAAATCAGAAAAACGCGGTGAACGCTTTTCCCTTACCGCCCTCACTCCTTCTAAGAACTCAGCACTTGCATAGTTCTCACTTTGACACTCTGCTTCGCGTATAAGAGCCCCTTCAAGCTCTGCATCATTACCGCGAAGTGTTTTCAATAATTGGTTTGTAGCAAGTGGACCACACTCAATAATTTCACTCGCAATTTCCTCTGCACGAGAAAGCACAGCGTTTCCAGGACACATCTCACGTGAGATCCCAAACTGACGAACCTGCTCGCCTCGAATCACTCGGCCCGTGAGTAACAGCTCAAGAGCACCAGCCTTACCGACCACCTCTTGGAGAAAGTAGGTACCACCCATTCCAGGATGTAATCCAAGACGTGTAAAGGTCATGCCCAACTTTGCGTCCTCAGCAACTACCCTTATGTCGCACGCAAGAGCAAGACAGAGCCCCGCCCCAATAGCATGGCCGTTGACCGCAGCAATCAGAGGGATTCCAAGCTCTCGAATGCACAAGAAGCTTTTATAAAACTTTAGCATTCGCGACGTATTCTCTTCCC